>JAHBUR010000003.1 GCA_019637975.1 Bacteroidota bacterium
GCCTTTTGACAGGAAAGAACTGCTCGCCCGGTTGAACGTCGGGTTGCGAACCATCAACCTGCAGAAAAGTGTTGCAGAACAAGCCCGCCAGAAAACCGTTATTGAAATGGCAGTTGCCGTGGCACACGAAATCGCCAATCCGCTTGCGACGGCGTTTTTGCTACAACAGCGGCTTGCCAAGAATTCGATTGTGCGGGAGAATCAGACCGTAAAAGAGGATCTTGAACTCATCGGCAAACAACTGCAACGTATCGAATCTCTCGTCCGCAAAGCGCAGTCAATTGAGACGGTTGTTTCCGTGCCCTATGCGCGTGACCTGACGATGATCGACCTTCATCACAGCAAAGGTCAGGAGGAGAAGCCGCAACCCTAAGGCGGCATCTTTCAGCAATTCTTGCACAGATTTTGGTTCGGGGGGCTCCACGCCCCCTTTTTTCGTTTTTTTAGCAGCCGACCATTAGCTGTTACCTGATTTCGTTTAATATAATAGGAGGGTGTGTTACGACTCCGCGGAAAACAAGGAATAGCGCCGCCTCCAACAAGATCATTGTAGATGGGCTGAAAACCGGCCGAAGGGATGCGTGCGCCTTGCTTGCCGATGCGTTCCAGAACAAGCTTCTACATGAGGCCGTGAACGTTTTCGGATTGAATGTTCAAGATTCCGAGGAATTGGTCAGCGATGTGTTGGTTTCGGTTGTGACTAAAATTCATTCGTTCGAATTCAAGCGGCATGATTCGGATTTCAACGGCTGGGTGATCAGGATTTTCCGGAACAGAGTGAGGGATTATGTGCGGCAGCGTGCGGCGGCGGCGGAGAGTTTCGTTGAGTTTATTGATGACCCGCTCACTAATGGAGAGGGCTGTTCGCCTCAAGAGAAGGAACTGGCCAACTATATCGTCCGCCAATATGAGCATGCAAACAGGGATGCAGTTGACGGTTGCAACGGAGGTATTTCATCAAAGCTCATGGCAATAGCCGATGCGCTCGACCGGCTGGAATCGTGGGAGCGGGTTTTGCTCCGATGCAGGGCGCTTGATATTTCGTATGAAGAAATTGCCGGTTACACGAGAAAGCCCGTGGCGCATTTGAAGGTGTACCACGCACGCGTGAAAAAGAAGTTTATCAAACTCCTTGCGGAGTACTATCCTGAACTGGAACATCATGAAACATGACAAGATTGACCGCCTGATCCGGTTGGCTTGGCTGGAAGGGTGGATAACAACGCACGGAGCATACGAGAAAACGGTAGTTCACAGGCAGGCGTCAGAATCCGTTTCCCCGCAGGCTCGCAACGCGCTTATAGCGAGGCTTGAATCGGCACTTACGGCAACTCCGAAGCCAGTCCCGTTGACTATCGGCACAATGCTGCAAAGTCTGCGAGCCGAACACTCTCTAAAGTCCGGAGAAATTTTTTCCAGGATCGGCTTAACGCTGAATGTCTATCGCCTGATGGAGCATGACGCAATTTCGCCGCTCAAGATTCCTGTCGAAGTGTGGAAAAGGGTGATGACGCTTCTCGAGATTTCGGCTGATGAGTTGGAACAGATGATCCGGAGAACGCATCAGCTTGTTTTCTTTCGTCCTTCCGTCAGACACGTTCTTGCCCGGTACAAAACAGGTAAGCGAAAAACCGGAAAATCCGTTTCGCTCGAACAAGGTTTATCTGAAATGTTTGCCAAGGCAAAGCTCGAAATTCCACCAGAGGAAAACGAGAAGTTAAGTAACCTGTTGACGGCAATCAGAGAACAAGACAAGTTACCTCGTAAGTAATTGTGATTTATTAACTTCCGGCAAATGCCCTCTCCCTCATCAACGAGGAAAAGCGCCGCTGCAGCACAGGCGTTGCTTTCAAGGCTCGCTCGCGATCTGCATCCTCCGATTGATGTCGAACGGCTCGCCAGCATGCTCGGATTTCAGATTGTCACGATACAGTCGGTTCGGGATGAACTCTCCGGGCTCGTCAGCCCGAAGCACAAGATCATTGGAGTAAATGCCAATCATCATCATCGGCGTCAGCGCTTCACGCTTGCGCACGAACTCGGACACATCATTCTCAACCATCCTCCCGAAAGCCGTTGCTCACTTCACGAGATCGCCGAACTCAACCGCGAGGCGGATGCATTCGCGTCCGAGCTTCTCGTTCCGACTCAACTTCTGAAACCACTCCTTGCCTCCCGGACATACTCGCCTTCAACCCTCTCACGCCTGTTTGACGTAAGCGAAGAGGCGATGATTCTCAGGCTCAAAACGCTCGTCGAATACCCTCGCTGACGAAACCGGTGAAATCCGGTCGTTTTGAGGGATTGTTACCTGTTTTCGTTTATATGAGTAGAGGGCCGAAAGCCAATCTCAAACAAAACAAAAAACAACAACCGCTTGGAGGTATGCCATGACAAACACAAACGCAATCTACTCGACGATGGTCAAGTCCGGAAAGACGACTTACTTCATCGACCTGAAGGAGGCGAAGAACGGGAACAAGTATCTTTCGATTTCCGAGACCCGGATGGATGGCGAAGAGAAGAAGCGCAACACTGTTCGTGTGTTCGGCGAAACGATGGAGCAGTTCCGCAAGGCCATCGAAGAGGCGTCGGCTGCGGCGGTCCAGGCGTAATTGTCTTTCGCGCACAAGCGTGGGCAATCCGGTGGGGGATTGCCCTTTCGTTTGACTGCCGCGTTCAGGAATAGTATATTGCATCCAGACCTTAATTACCCACGGAGGTTTCGATGAGTACAGATGAACTGAAGACCTTGTTGCATGAGAGCATTGACACGATTGACGATGTTGAATTGTTGGAAGGGCTGCGTCAGATCATTGAGGCAAGCAAGAATGATGATGAAATTGTCATTCCCGATTGGCAAAAAAGGATATTAGATGAGAGCGAGGAACAAGTGGCTCGCGGAGAGTTCAAGACGCACGAGGAAGTATTCAAATCAATCGACAAATGGCTCAGGAAATAGTCTGGACAAGAAGAGCGGAAGATGATCTAAACAGTATACTGAGCTACTGGATTGAAAGGAACGGAAGTGACACCTACAGCAACAGATCAGGGATGCAGTGTACAGACTCGTTCACAATGTTTCGTTGCTTCCAACAATTGGAAAACGTGTGGCGGGGAGAAGCGAACGGTGTATTATCTGGAAGCATTTCTTCATTTTCTACTCCATAATCGAAGGCGGAATTAGGATTATCCACATCTGGGATAGCCGCCGAAACCCAGCCGATATGCAAAGACCCTGATCCCTGACCCTTTCTTGCCCTTTTAGCATCTTATCAGCAGAATCTTAATATCCACGAAAGGAGCAAGAACACAACAATGGAACATCTAACCAAAGAAACCTTCCTCAAGAAAGTCTTCGACTACGAAAACAACAAGGAATGGAAATTTTCGGGTGAACTACCTGCAATCATCGACTTCTACGCCGATTGGTGCGGTCCTTGCAAAATGGTAGCGCCCGTGCTTGAGGGTCTTTCGAAGGAATATGCCGGGAAGGTCAACATTTACAAAGTCAATACGGAAAAGGAACAGGAACTTGCGTCGGTGTTTGGTATTCGAAGCATTCCTTCCATTCTTTTTGTTCCGAAGGAAGGAAAGCCGCAAATGGCAATGGGCGCATTGCCGAAAGAGGCGTTTGTTGAGGCAATCAACACCGTTCTTATGGCTCCTGCCGTTTCGGAGAATTGAACGGGAACAGAAGTTCCCGTATATTGAGCCCGTAACGAACAACTGAAGGGAACACCATGAACGAGAATATGATTCAGCAACGCGTCATCAGCACCGCTGAGGCCGAGGAATTGCAGCGCGCATTTCTCGTAAAAGTGTACGGCTGGATGATGGCCGGATTGCTGATTACGGGTGCAGCCAGCATGTTGACTCTAAACACGCCCGGTTTGCTTGAACTGTTGTTCTCGAGCCGCTGGGTTGTGCTCGGTTTGTTTCTCGTACAAATCGGGCTTGTGGGGTGGCTTTCCGTGCGACTCGAAAAAATGAGCGCCGCAACCGCAACAACAATCTTCGTTGGTTACGCCGCCCTTACCGGTTTGACCCTCTCCATCATATTCCTCATGTACACCGCGGAGTCGCTTGCCGGCACGTTCATGGTTACGGCAGGGACGTTCGGCGTGATGAGTGCATATGGCTACTTCACGAAACGCGACCTCAGCGGACTCGGCAGCTTCCTGATGATGGGGTTGATCGGGATGATTCTCGCTTCGGTTGTCAATATCTTTCTCGGCAACTCGACCGTCTACTGGATTACGACGTACATCGGTATTCTGATTTTCGTCGGTTTGACTGCCTACGACACGCAGAAGATCAAGGCAATGGGGCTTTCCGCAACGATGGGCTCCGAGGCCGAGCAAAAGGGGGCGATTATGGGAGCGTTGAAGTTGTATCTCGATTTCATCAACCTGTTCCTGTTGCTGCTCAGAGTGATGGGGAAACGAAGATAGATCACACAGTGGATACTAAGAATATTCTCAAAGCCGGCCAGCTTGTGGTCGGCTTTGTCTTTTTGTTGGAGAGATGAATGGTTGAAACCTTGCTGATTGTTTCGACGGTACTGCTGATTCTCGTCCTTGTTCTGGTTCTCGTCGTGTTGCTGAGAAAACCGAAGGATGAGGTTTTCGTCGAGCTTGAAAAGGAGCTTGCCCTTCTTCAGGAAAACGCCGAGCGGCTTGAACGTTCATTGCGGGAGGAATTCTCGCGTAGCAGGAACGAGACATCCGGCAATCTCTCACAACAACGGCAGGAACTGACAACAACTCTTTCATCCGTTTCCGAAGGCGTGCGGAGTGAATTGGATAAGATTCGGGAGACTGTTGAAGGGCGTCTGGAGCTGATGCGCGCCACGGTCGACGATAAGTTGCACAAAACACTCGAGCAACGATTAGGCGAATCATTCAGACACGTCAGCGAGCGGTTGGAGCTTGTTCATAAAGGATTGGGGGAGATGCAGACCCTCGCCTCGGGGGTTGGTGATTTGCGCAAAGTGTTGACGAACGTGAAGACACGAGGGACGTGGGGCGAGATTCAGTTGGGAAATCTCCTCGAACAACTCCTCACACCCGACCAATACGCCAAAAACGTTGCCACCAAACCCGGCAGCAATGACCGTGTTGAGTTTGCCGTGAAACTGCCCGGCAGGGAAAAGGAGGATGAACCCGTTTGGCTCCCCCTCGATGCAAAATTCCCCCAGGAGGATTACCACCGACTTGTAGATGCGGCGGAGCAGGCAAACGCAGCGCTCGTTGATGAATCCGGCAAATTGCTCGAAGCCCGTATCAAGAAAGAAGCGAACACCATCAAAGAAAAATATCTCGCACCGCCGCACACAACGGATTTCGCAATCCTCTTTCTCCCCACCGAAGGCCTGTATGCTGAAGTAACACGCAGGGCCGGCTTGCTGGAAACGTTGCAGCGTGAAAGCAGAGTCACTGTTATGGGCCCGACAACAGTGGCGGCATTTCTCAACAGCTTACAGATGGGATTCCGGACACTGGCGATTGAGCGGCGCTCAAGCGAAGTCTGGTCATTGCTTGGCACCGTGAAGACTGAATTCTCACGCTTCGGAGAGATTCTGGAGAAGACTCAGAAAAAGCTTCACGAAGTAAGCAACACGATTGATGCAGCTTCGCGCCAATCACGCGCCATCGAGCGGAAGCTGAAGGATGTTCAACAACTGCCGCCCACTGATTCCGCTGCGTTGCTTCCAGAAATCGGCCAGCCGGATGAACCGGAGAGTTGAAGCTTGCATCACTTTTCTCTATCTTTGCCTTAGGGTTTTCAATCTTTTTTGGAGGAACTGTGAAACGAACTATTCTTACTCTCGCCCTTTCATTCTCGACTCTGGTGCTTGCCGGTTGCGGCGGCTCAGGCAAGACTGTCACGCGTGTTGAACCTGACAAGGCAATTGACCTGAGCGGCGATTGGAACGACACGGATTCGCGCCTCGTGGCGGAAGAAATGATCAAAGATGCTCTGACCCGGCCGTGGCTCACCAACTTCCAGACTGGAAAACAGAAGGAGCCGAACGTCATTGTCGGTACGGTAAAAAACCGCACGAGCGAACATATAGCAACAACGGCGTTCATCAAGAACTTGGAGCGGGAATTGCTCAACTCCGGCAGAGTGAGTTTTGTCGCCAACAAGGAGGAGCGGCAGGAAATACGCGACGAGCGCTCGGATCAGCAAGAGTTCTCCACCGCCGAATCGATGAAGAGATTCCAGCAGGAGACGGGTGCCGACTTCATGTTGCGGGGGGACATTACCAGCATTATTGACAGGGAGGGAGGCGAGTCGGTGAAGTTCTACCAGGTGAATCTCGAACTCGTGAACATCGAAACCAACCAAAAAGTGTGGATCGGAGAAAAGAAGATTAAGAAGCTTGTCTCTCAAAGCGGAAGCAAATTCTGACCTGCCTCATGAGAGTTTGCTTGAGAGTACGATTGTACCGACAACAAGCGCTGTGGCTGGTCACGGCGCTTTCTTTTTTTCTGGGCGGATGTTCAGGAACTGAAGCGCTTCGCCGTGAAGTTGACGCCAACATCGCCCGCGGTAACTACAAGCAGGCGGCTCAACTCATCCAGAAGAATGAAAATCTCTACGGTGAAAAGAACGAGGTTATGTACAATCTCGATCTCGGCTTGTTGTATCACTATCTCGGCGAGCCGGATTCAAGCAACACGTATTTCTTTCGTGCGGAACAGAAAATTGACGAACTCTTCACAAAAAGCATATCCCAGCAAGTGTTATCGTTTATCCTGAACGATAATATCATTCCGTATGACGGCGAAGATTTTGAGAAGGTGATGGTGAACGTCTTTCTCGCCCTCAACTTTGCCCAAAAGGGGGATCTTGACGCGGCTCTTGTGGAAGCCCGCAAGGTCGATATCAAACTGCGCGAGTATGCCCGGCAGTATGACGGGAAGAATACGTATCAGGAAGATGCGTTCATCCGCTACATCACGGGGGCGCTGTACGAATCATCAGGCGAAGTGAACGACGCCTTCATTGCCTACCGCAACGCCTATCGAGCTTTCGAACAGTACCGGCAGCATTACGGAGTACATGCCCCCGGTTTTGTGCTTGATGACATTGTGCGAACCGCGACCCTGATGGACTTTGTCGAAGAACGTGAAGAGTTCGAGCAGCTTGGCGGCAAGCCCTACGACCGGACGAAGAGACGTGAGGAGGGGTCAATCCTCGTTATTGCTTATGTGGGTCACGCGCCGAAGAAAGAACAAGTCCGGCCCTCCGTATCCATCCCTGATACGGCGGGAATTATCCACACATTTCAAATTGCGTTGCCGAAGTTTGTTCCGCGGTATTTTGGCGGGAGGGAATACAGTGTTGAAGCTGTGTCGGCGACAGATTCGCTTTCCGCAGTGCCGGAGGTTGCACAGGACATAACTGCAATAGCAAGCAAGGCGCTTGACGAACGTCTCGCGATGATTTACCTGAAAAGCGGAGGCAGAGCCGTGCTGAAGTTTCTGGCCGCTGAGAAGGCTAAGTCAGAGTTGAAGAAAAACGAAAGCAAACTCGCCAACATTTTCGGGAGCGTCGCTATTGATTTGCTGATCGGCGCTACGGAACAGGCGGATACGCGTTCGTGGCAGACTCTTCCGGCACAAATTCATCTTGCCCGCATACAATCAAAACCCGGAGAGTATACACTCCGGGTAAAATCAAGTGACGGGCTATTTGCGGTTCGGGATCTTTCGGTGAGTGTCCGGTCCGGACGGACGTCGTTTGTTATCGTGGATGATGTCCGTTAGTTGATAGCGAACCCGTGCGCCTCTTTCTGCTGCTCGACACGCTTCTGGAGGCTGCCGATGAAGTAGAGAAAGCCGGGCATCGGCATCGCTTTATCCAGCTTGAAGTCGATCGAGGGATTCTCGACTTCAACAATGTCGCGCAACTCGCGATAGCCTGAGTTCCAGGCAAAGAGGATGTTTTT
The DNA here is from genome assembly GCA_019637975.1 of Bacteroidota bacterium. Taxonomy (NCBI): domain Bacteria; kingdom Pseudomonadati; phylum Bacteroidota; species Bacteroidota bacterium. The sequence goes on from JAHBUR010000003.1 coordinate 7,961, forward strand.
CAGCCGCTCGTTTGCCCGGACGCTCTTGTACAGATTAATGCCGTTCATTCTCGGCATGCTGATATCCGAAATAACAAGGTCGATGGCTTCCCTGTCAAGCACATCAAGTGCTGCCTCACCATCCGTGGCAATAACGATATCATACGAATGCAGGCGCAATACTTCGGCCATCAGATTGATGTACACGGGGTCGTTGTCAACAAGCAGAATCTTCACTTCACAATTTCCTTTATTTGTAGCGGCGTGGTTGTATTCTGCAAAAAGTGATGCAAGATCAATACCACTTGAAATCCTGCTCAGAATCCCCCATCGGGGCACATTACGGGGGCGGAATGTCCTGAAGGCATGTAGTTTCTTCAAACGGTAATGAAGGTTCTGCTGATGGAATTTCCCTCAAATTCAGTTATCTTTCAAACACTATCTCACACATCCCCAACTCTTTTCGATCTTGACCGGCAATGAACACAACAGCTCCGCTTGATGACGTTTATCGTGTGATGTACAACGACCATCATGACCCGTTCCAAGTGCTGGGTCCGCATACAATGCAATTAGACGGGAAACCATGTCTCGTCATTCGGGCGTTTCTTCCGGATGCTGAGGGTGTTTCCGTTGTCTTTCCTGCCCGAAAAAAATCGCCTGTAGGAAGAAAGGGGAGCACATCCACAAGAACGGCCATCCCGCAGGAAGAAGAATACCCGATGGTGAAACTCCATCCCAACGGCTTTTTCGAAGTTGTGATTCAAAACCAGAAGGACGTTTTTCAATACCAGTTGCGCAAAACCACTCTTTCGGGGAGTATTGAGACGTTTCATGATTCCTATTCATTCATGCCGACGCTTACCGATTTCGACATCTATCTCTTCAATGCTGGCGATAATCATAAGATATACGAGAAGTTAGGCGCGCACTACGCCGAGGTGAACGGAGTTGGCGGAGTCCAGTTTGCGGTGTGGGCGCCGGCAGCACGAAGCGTCAGCGTTATCGGTGATTTCAACAGGTGGGACCGTCGGTTTCACGCGATGCGTGTGTTAGGCTCGTCGGGGATATGGGAGATCTTCATTCCGGGACTTCCCGAGGGTTCGTTGTACAAGTTCCACGTAAAGACGCAGCAGGGTTTTGTACTCGACAAAACAGATCCCTACGGCACCGAAATGGAACTCCGCCCCCGAACCGCCGCAAAAGTGAACTTCCTTCAGGGATATCAGTGGAATGATCAGGATTGGATGGAGAAACGCTCAAAGGAAGACATTTCCTCGAAACCTGTTTCGATTTATGAGGTTCACCTTGCCTCGTGGAAACTCGGCGAAAATAATGACTGGCTTACGTACCATGAACTCGCCGAGCAGCTTGTCGAGTATGTCAAAAAATGCGGCTATACGCACATTGAACTCATGCCTGTCAGTGAATATCCGTACGACGGATCGTGGGGTTATCAGGTTACTGGGTACTATGCGCCGACAAGCCGTTTCGGAACGCCGCAGGAGTTCATGCATTTTGTCGACTATTGCCATCAGAACGGGATAGGCGTCTTGCTCGACTGGGTTCCGGCACATTTTCCGAAGGATATTCATGCGCTTGCCTTGTTCGACGGAACGCATGTGTACGAACACGCAGACCCTCGCAAAGGCGAGCATATGGACTGGGGAACGTACATCTTCAACTACGGCCGGAGTGAAGTGAAGAACTTTTTGACCGGCAATGCGCTGTTCTGGCTCGAGAAGTATCACATTGACGGACTGCGTATTGATGCCGTTGCTTCGATGCTGTATCTCGATTATTCCCGCAAGGAAGGAGAATGGATTCCCAACCAGTACGGGGGCAGGGAAAACATCGAGGCAATTGAGTTTCTCAAACATCTCAACGGCGTTGTTCATCACTATCATCCCGGTGTGCTCACAATAGCGGAAGAATCGACGTCATTTCCGGGAGTTACGCACCCGCTCGATCAGCACGGCCTCGGTTTCGATCTGAAATGGAATATGGGCTGGATGCACGACATGCTCGAGTACTTTTCGAAGGATCCGATTTATCGCTCCCACCATCACGATAAGCTCACGTTTGCCGCATGGTATGCGTGGAGTGAACGGTTCCTTCTTCCCCTCTCACACGATGAAGTAGTGCATGGCAAGCGTTCCCTTCTCGACAAAATGCCCGGCGACGTGTGGCAGAAATTTGCCAATCTACGCCTGCTCTACTCGCTGATGTATGCCTTTCCGGGCAAGAAACTCCTGTTCATGGGGGGAGAATTTGCCCAATGGACGGAGTGGAATTTCGAAAGACAGTTGGATTGGGCATTGCACGATTTTGAATACCATCAAGGCGTGTTCCGGCTTGTGCAGGATTTGAACTCGATCTACAAACAACAGGCTGCTTTGTACGAGGAGGATTTCGCTCATACCGGTTTTGAGTGGATTGATTTTTCAGACAGGGCGAACAGCATTATTTCGTTCGAGCGCAAATCACAAGAGGCCCGCGAAACAGTGATAGCGGCATTCAACTTCACCCCTGTGCCGCGCAACGGATTCCGTGTCGGAGTCAGGCACGAGGGAGCATACCGTGAACTTCTGAATACCGATGCTTCCGTTTATGGCGGAAGCAATGTCGGGAATTCGGGAGAAGTTCTTTCCGAGCCGATCCCATGGAACGGCCGCGATCATTCCGTACTACTCAACCTTCCACCCCTCGGGGCATTGTACCTCAAAAAGAAGTAAATAGCCTGAATTTCTTGCTATTTTGCAGGAAATAGTGGATTCTTACACCCTCTCAAAAAAAACGAACAAATCGGAACTTCATCCCCGAATAGGTTGTTGGAAATGCGCTCACATATCGACAACTCTGGATTGATGAAAAAAATAGCAATTATAGGATCAGGCTTCGGAGGTTTGGCAGAAGCAATCCGTCTGCAAAGCCGCGGCTACGATGTAACGATTTTTGAAAAACGTGAGAAAGTTGGAGGGCGCGCATACCAGCTTGTAAAGAACGGCTACACATTCGACATGGGGCCGTCGCTGATTACGGCGCCGTTCATCATCGAGCGGGTGTTTGAAGCGGCGGGCAAGCGGATGGAGGATTACATCGAGCTTCAGTCGCTCGACCCGTTCTATCGCATCTATTTCCACGATAAGTCTTACATGGACTATTCGGGCGATGCGGAAATAATGAAAAAGGAAATGGCAAAGTTCAATCCGGCTGACGCTGCCAACTACGACAGGTTTTTCGAAGACGTCAAACCTATCTACGATGCAGTAATAACCGAAGGGCTTGGTTCAACGCCATTTCTTACGTGGAAGTCGTTTCTGAACTTCGTCCCCCGGGCGTTATCGCTCGGAGGGCTGACCCCGGTGTATTCGTTTGCTTCAAAATACTTCAAAGACGAGCGGAACAGGTTTGCGTTTTCTTTTCATCCGTTGTTTATCGGTGGATCGCCGTTTCGTGCTCCGAGCATTTACATTATGATTCCGTATCTGGAAAAAACAGCCGGCGTGTGGTACGCAAAAGGCGGAATGTACAGTCTTGTCAAGGCTTTCGAGCAAGTCTTCCTCGAATCGGGCGGGACCATCCGAACCAACGCCGAAGTCAGCGAGATAGTTGTCGACAATGGCAGTACTACAGGCGTTGTTGCTAACGGCGAATTTCATGCGGCTGATGCCGTCATTGCCAACGGCGATGTTCCCTTCACGTACAAGAATCTCATCAAACCGCAACATCGAAAGAAATGGTCGGACGCATCTGTTGACAGGTTGCATATCACGATGAGTTGCTTCCTGCTGTACATCGGCACGAAAAAACAGTATCCGCAATTGAAGCATCACACACTCATTTTAAGTCAGCGTTACAAGGAACTCGTCAGGGATATTTTTGAAAGAAAGATTCTTGCGGATGATTTTTCGATCTACCTTCATGTGCCCAGCCGTTCGGACGCATCAATGGCACCGCTCGGCTGCGAAAGCATGTATTTGCTGGTTCCGGTACCGCATCTCGGCAGCGGGGTTGACTGGCATAAGCAAGCCGGTCCGTTCAAGGAACGCATTCTGAATTTCCTCGAAAACGATTTCGGGATGACTGACCTTCGGGCGAACATCGAGGTACTGGAGATGTTCACGCCGCTTGACTTCGAAGCACAACTGAATTCGCATTTAGGAAACGCATTTGCCATTGAGCCGCGCTTGACGCAGAGTGCGTTGTTCCGTCCGCATAACCGCAGCGAGGATATCGAGCGGCTCTATTTTGTCGGAGCCGGAACGCATCCGGGCGGCGGAGTGCCGGGTGTCCTGCTTTCGGCCGAGGCGACCGAGAAATGTGTGCTGCAGGATCTGGCTGAGTATGTGACGCCGCAACGGGATGTCGTACCTCAACAACAGGAAGCCGCATAGCAATGAACACTTTGAGACTCTTATCAGGGGATGGCAAAACATGAAGAAGACAATTCTCTCAACGGCAGATGTTGCACGCCTGTTCAATGTCACGGAAACAACCGTGAAAAGGTGGGCCAATGAAGGCACACTCAAGTGCATGAAAACACCCGGCGGACACCGCAAATTCGAGATGAAACATGTCGTGGAATTCGCCCAATCACTGAACTTCGAGCCGGCCGGTACGCTCAGTCTGACGCAGGAAGATACGCTTGCCGAGAGAATTCAGGTTGGCGTACTCTCGCGTGACTTTGCAATCCTAAAAAACGCGTTTGTTGAAAAGGCGCTCGGAACGGGGAAGAAGGATCTGTTTTCCTACTTCTCCTATTTGTATCAACATCGCATTCATTTGTGGGAGTTGTTCGATCTGGTGATCGGCCCGGGCATGACGGAAATCGGTGCCCGATGGGCAAGCGGCGAACTTGATGTGAATGCCGAACACCGGGCGTCGTACGAAACGCTGGAAGCGCTGGCGAAGCTGCAAACGCAAATCAACACAAAGCAACGAAAAACCGGCTTCCGCGTAATCTGTGCTTGCCCCGGTGAAGAACAGCATGAAATCGGCCTTCGATGCTCGTCGTATGTTTTTGAATCAGAAGGTTGGATGACACACTATTTTGGCGCCCGGACTCCCTATGAGTCCATTCTCAACGGCGTACGGACCCTCAAGCCGACAGCCGTGTGCCTTTCCATCACGACGGAGTCGGATGACAAGAGGGAAATCCAACAACTGCACAGTATGTTGAAAGAGCTGCATGATCTTCAACCCAACATTCTGATCGGGGGGAGAGCGGTTCAACAAAATGGTCACGCGCTGCTTGAATATGCCTCACTGTATCGCAATTCTTTTGATTTGATGGCAGCTATTCAAAACCTCGAAATGAAAATCGGGCCAGTGTCAAACTGAATAACACGCATTTCTTTTCAACAAAGGAACGATGATTGGTTTTCTTGACATCCAGGAACTTCACGAAAACTATCGGCAATGCCGGTTGTACACGCGGCACTATGCAAAGACATTCTATTTTGCTTCACACATGTTGCCACGTGAGAAACGCCTTGCAGCGTATGCAGTGTATTCGTTCTGCCGCTACGCCGATGAGATAGCAGACCATGGAGCGGCAATGGGGAACCATGTCCGGGCCCGGCGACGACTTGATGATTTGAGAAATCAGTTGAAGTATGTGTACAACAACTCACCGGCGATGGACGCGAAACTGCTCGCATTCCGGGATACGGTGTTTCGCTATGCAATTCCGCAGGACTACTTCATGGACCTGCTTCGCGGTGTTGAAATGGATTTGGAGAAGAAGCGGTTTGCGGATTTCTCAGAGCTCAACGATTACTGCTATTGTGTTGCCTCTGTTGTCGGGCTGATGATGACGAAGATTTTCGGAGTGTCCGATGATTCAGCGCTGCGACACGCGGCCGACTTGGGGACTGCAATGCAACTGACCAACATCCTGCGGGATGTTGGAGAAGATTACCGGCGTGGAAGGATTTATCTGCCCCAAGATGAGTTGGCGACGTTCGGATATTCGGAACGTGAGCTGAAGGACGGTGTCGTTAATCGGAATTTCAAACGATTGATGGAATTCCAGATTGACCGGGCCCGACGATACTATGAATCTGCTGAACAGGGCATCCCGCTGCTCACAAATGACGGTTCGCGCTTCTGCGTCCGGCTTATGAGCACGACGTATGCGACGATTCTACCGAAGATAGAGAAGAACTCGTTCAACGTCTTCACGCTGCGTGCCAGTGTCCCGTTCGCACAGAAACTCGGCATTGCTCTGTTCGCGGCGGCAGGCTTCTCAAGAAAACATCAATCAGCGGGCCGTACGAACCTTGAACCCTTCAGCCCTATACCCGCGGAGCAAATGTGAATGCAGCGATGAAAGTTCACGAGCGCCACGCCGGAACCGGCAGATACGAGTTCTTCAAATCGATCATCCGTGAGAGGATATCCTCTATACTGGCAGAGGTAAAGCCGCGAACATTGCAACGTGCAATGGAAGAATCCGTGTATGGCGGCAAGATGATTCGTCCAATCCTCGTAATGCTATCCTGTTCTGCAGTCGGGGGAAGCGAGCATGAAGCAGTTGATGCAGCAACTGCAATCGAATTGCTCCATACATCATCCCTCATTCATGATGATATTATGGATGATTCGCCGTTGCGGAGGGGCGTGCCGACAATCCACACGACGCATGGCGTACCGATGGCGATTCTCGCAGGAGACGCATACATCGCCCTCGCTTTTCAGTTGATGCAGATGCACAATGGAGTGAACAGGGAGCGCATTCTGAATGTATTTGCGGATTCATTCCGTCATGTGTGTGAAGGTCAGGGCTACGACCTCTGCTTGTCGCTCGTCAACTGTGCAGAAGATGATGCTCACTCACTTATGGTGGAGAAGAAGACAGCAAAACTCATGCAATCGGCAACCGAGATCGGGGCAATGATCGGGACATCCGATCAAGAACATATTCAAGCCCTTTCATACTACGGATACAATCTTGGAGTGGCGTTTCAAGCACAGGATGATTTACTCGATGCAACCGGCGATGAAGAACGGATGGGCAAACCCGTTCTGATAGATGTGAAGAACGGGAGAAGCACGTATGTGACTTCGGACGCATTCACGATAGCAGTTTCTGACAATCGTGCTGATGCAATTCATGCGACGAAGTACCTTGTTCAGAAGTACACGCATGAAGCATGTTCGTCGCTCGACCGGCTGCCGCCATGTGAAGCAAATGAAATGCTCCGGACGTTGGCAAGATCACTGATGAGTCGGGAGGCTTAGGCAAGTGCCGGCAAACAAGCGGTACAATCGGGTAGTTGTCTGGATGCGTCGGGCGATGCGTGTCAGCGACAATACTGCCCTCTATGCGGCAATGCAGGATGCCAACGAGATAGTCCCTGTCTTGTGTTTGAACACGGAGAAGCGCTACGAATCCGAAACACCCAGAAGACGTTATGTCCGATCAGCAATCGCTTCGCTGGACTCCGAGCTTCGATCACGACGCTCACAATTGTTCGTCCTCTCCGGCGATATTGTGGACGAGCTTCCACGATTTGTACGGGAGGTCGGTGCCGAGATGGTGTATGGAGTGGATGTGTACGATCCCTTTTCTCTCTATCGTGATCAGCAACTTCGACGAAGTCTTTTTCAGGTGGGGGTCGAACTGGTATTGCTGAAAGACCGGGTGATGTTTGAGAAGAAGGAAATCCTCAATCAATCAAAGCAACCGTTCAAAGTCTTCACCCCGTACAAAAAAGCGTGGCTTGCGTTCAGCGACTCAATTCCCCCTCTGCTTCCGGAGATCAGGACTATTTCTTCGCCTCCGGATGCCGATGGCCGTTTCTCACTCAGCAGGCAAAGAACGTTTGCCTCCGCTCATCGGGATACTGAAACAGTCGCCCTCAGGCAGCTCCGGCAATTTGTCAAGGAGAAGATCCTCTCCTACAAGGACAAAAGGGATTATCCGGCGATCGATGCAACATCAAAACTTTCGGCAGCTCTTTCGCTTGGAGTTGTTTCCATACGGCAGGTATATCGGGAGGCAATCGAACAGAAAAAAAATGCCGACAAGCGTGGCAAAGAACATATCGACACGTTCATCAGCGAGTTGATCTGGCGGGAGTTCTACTATCAAATACTTGCAAACTATCCTCATGCTGCCGAGCGTTCATTCAGGGATGAGTTTGAAAAGTTGGAGTGGAGGGAGAATCAGAAGCATTTTACAGCATGGTGTGAAGGCCGTACGGGGTACCCGATTGTTGATGCGGGAATGCGGCAACTTGTTCAGGAAGGATGGATGCACAACCGGGTTCGCATGATCGTTGCATCGTTTCTCACGAAAGACCTTCACATCAGCTGGCAATGGGGCGAGAAGTTTTTCCTCGATCACCTCTGTGATGCTGATATTGCTGTGAATAACGGCGGGTGGCAATGGGCGGCGGGAACAGGAACGGACGCTTCGCCGTGGTTCCGCATCTTCAATCCGGTTTCGCAAGGAAAACGATTCGACCCGACCGGCGACTACGTCAGGAAATATGTTCCGGAATTAAAGAACATTCCCTCGGAGTTGATTCACTCGCCCTGGACGATGGATGCCAAGACTGCAAATGGCTTCGGTATCGGCAAAATATACCCCGCGCCGATTGTTGATCATGCGGCGGAACGGGATGTCACAATTGACATCTACAAAAATGCAGCGTCACGCAAGTAATCTGACACAACTTCTGAATGTATAGCATGATTCGGTTCACTCTCATCTTGGTAAGCTCGTTCATCGTCATGGAGTTCGTCTCCTACCTTGCGCACCGGTTTGTATATCACGGGTTCGGCTGGATTTTCCACAAGAGTCACCACGAACCGCGCCACGGCATCTTTGAATGGAACGACATCTTCCCGATGATCTTTGCTGCCATCACAATAAGTCTGATGATGTTCGGCCTTGCAGATCCGAGCCGAAGCGACATTGTTGCACTGAGCATCGGCATTACCTTGTACGGGCTTGTGTATTTCTTCATTCACGATCTGTATGTTCATCGCCGGGCAAAATGGATGCGGCTGCGCATTCCCTTTCTCCTCAAACTCAAACAGGCACACGCCATTCATCACCGGTATGGCGGCGAGCCTTACGGCTTATTGATGTTCTTCAATGCTGAAAGAGTGCAGAAGGAACATGTTGACGAAGACGAGGTCGTGTGAAGAAGGTCGTCATCATAGGTGCAGGGCTCGGCGGGTTGGCGGCAGCCATCCGGTTGGCGCAGTACGGCTACAGCGTGACGATCGTCGAGAAGAACGAGCGGGTTGGCGGCAAAATGGATATCGTCCGTCGCAACGGCTATACGTTTGATACCGGACCATCCTTGCTGACAATGCCGTCTATCATCAAGGAATTGTTCACTTCAGTCGGCGAAGCAATGGAGGATCACATCACGTTGGTTCCTGTAGATCCGATTTGCCGCTATTGGTTCTCGGACGGAGCAACGTTGGATGCGTCGGGTAATCTCAAGACAACAGAAGAAGAAATAGCCCGGCTAAGCCCCTCGGATGTTGAAGGGTTTCGAAAATTCATTGCGCACGGGGAGAGAATCTACAAGGCATCAGCGGACACATTTCTCTTTCAGCCGTTCGGTTCCCTTGACGTCAAGTGTATTCTCGGTAACATCAAGCGTTTGCCGGCTGTCGCAAAGCTGGACGCGTTCAGGACGCTGGACGATGCGGTCGAATCATTTTTTGCCGATTCGCGGTTGCGGCAACTCTTCAACCGTTTTGCCACGTACAACGGCTCCTCGCCGTATCACGCTCCGGCAACACTGGCAATCATCCCGTACATCGAATTTGCATTCGGCGGCTGGTATGTGGAAGGCGGAATGTACAAACTGGCAGCGGCGCTCGAAGGCTTGGCAAAGAGAAAAGGCGTACGGATTCAGAGATCATTTGAAGTGAGTAACATCGTTGCAGAAGGCAAGAGAGCAAAGGGGATTCTGTCGAAATCGGGCGGGATGATACCTGCTGACATTGTGATCAGCAATGCTGACGCGTTGTACACGCACAAAGAATTACTGAATGGAAGTCGGGGGAAATTCGAAAGCGTAGAACCGTCTCTCAGCGGGTTTGTGCTGTTGCTGGGAATCAGGAAGATATTCCCCCAGTTGAAGCATCACAATGTATTTTTCTCAGCCGATTACAAAGACGAATTCGATGTGATGTTCAATCACCTCAAGCCTTCTCCCGACCCGACGATTTATATCTGTCAGACATCTCTGAGTGACAGTTCGCACGCCCCTGCGGGATGCTCGAACATATTTGTATTGGTGAATGCCCCCCCGCTCCGTTGTGCCGGAGCGGACAGTTCACGGGAGTATCTGTTTGATTGGGAGAAGGAGAAGCACGAGTATCGCAATCTGATACTTCGAAAACTGTCGGCACTCGGACTCGGTGATATTGAGAAACATATCGAGTACGAAGAGATCATCACACCGCTTGATTTTGAGAGACGCTACAATGCGTATCGCGGTTCAATCTATGGCACATCATCGAATAGCAGAATGGCCGCTTTCCTGCGTCCTCCCAACAAATCTGCGGAAGTGGAAAACCTGTACTTTGCAGGCGGGAGTTCGCATCCGGGAGGGGGAATTCCGCTGGTTCTGCTTTCCGGTAAAATCGTGGCGGACATGATTCAACAACAGCATGGCCCGGCATGACATGACAATCAGCGTAACGCAATTCGTGAAGGCACCGCATGAATCCGTACGAGAGTTCTATGATGATGTCAAGAATTTGAAACGGATTTCCCCGCCGTTCCCGCGTCTTCACATTGAGGCCGATGACACGCGTGTAGTTCAAGGAAGAGAGTTCCGGATTACGCTTGACTTCCTGGTATTCAGTTTCCACTGGAACTCCGCAATTGAGCGTGTTGTACCGGGCGAGTATTTTGTCGACACGTTCCGCGGAAGCGTGTTCCGGTTCTGGAAGCATACGCACAAGTACGAGTCTGAAGGTACGGGTACCCGCTTGACCGATGTTGTCGAGTGCCGGCCTGTGTGGTGGTTTGCGCCCTTTGCCTTCCCGGCAGTCCGGTTGTTGTTTATGTATCGCAGGCGGGCGATTGCAGAGGTGTTGGGATGATCGAAGCAAACAAAAACGTTGCGTTCAAAACGGTATTCAGTTTGTACAATACCCGGCTTCTCCGCAGGCATTTCTTCAGGGTTCATCTCGGAGGATTGGAACATATCCGGCAACTGGATCGAACGCGACCGGTTCTTTTCATCGGGAACCATTGTTGTTGGTGGGATGGATTGATCGAGTATCATCTCGCAACAGAAGTGCTGGATGCTGACATTTATCTCATGATGGAAGAACGGCAGATGGTCCGCTACAGATTCTTCCGGTGGTTGGGGGCGTTTTCCGTGCGGCGCGAGTCCCCCCGATCGTCCGTCGAGTCAATGCAATACGCAGCCTCATTATTCGACACACCGAACCGCTTTCTCTGGATGTATCCGCAAGGGGAGATGAAGCCGAATGATGTTCGTCCGTTGGGTTTCTTTCCCGGAGCTGCCCGTATTATTCAAATGGTGGGACGTCCTGTCCAGGTCGTTCCGTTTGCCCGTCGCTACGAATTTCTGATGGAACAACGCCCCGAAGCATTTACCCTCTTCGGAAAACCGATGCTCGTCGATCCCGCACAGGATTTCAGGGAGACGACTGAACAATTCGAGCATGCCGTGACAGGGTTGCTGGATACGCTGCGCTGCAAAATTGCGGACTCAGACATGAGTGGCTTTAAGACAGTTCTGAAAGGCAGCGCTTCCACAAATAACAAGTATGACGCTGTGAGAATGAAATGACCTTGTCCGATTATCACATACTCATCTTGTGCTTGCTTCTGTGCATGGGGGCAGTTGCAGTTCTCAACATCTATACCTTCGGCAGGATCCGGCCATCCCAAAAACCGCAACACCGCCGGATGGTTTCAGTTCTGATTCCTGCCCGAAACGAAGCGCAGAACATCGGGGTGTGTCTTTCCGGACTTGCCGGTCAGGACTATCCCGAATATGAGATCATCGTGCTTGATGATAATTCACACGACGGAACGGCGGCAATTGTTCAACAGTGGGAACGCACGGATTCTCGCGTCAGGCTTGTTCGCGGTGCTCCGTTACCTCCGGGTTGGGTGGGAAAGTGTTTCGCATGCCATCAGCTTGCGCAACAAGCCCGGGGTGAACTGCTGTTGTTCACAGACGCCGATACGGAACATTCACGCTTCAGCATATCGGCAGCGGTTGCGGCAATGGAGCGCTCACGAGCGGATTTGCTGACGGTGATTCCGTTTCTCAAGCTGAAAACATTCTGGGAAAAGACGGTGATGCCGATGCTTCATTTCACAACGTTTTGCTTTCTGCCGTTTCCTCTCGTCAGCGCATCCCGGAATCCGAAATTTGCGATGGCGAACGGACAGTTCATGCTGTTCAAGCGAAGCGTGTACGATGCAATCGGGGGACATGAAGCGGTCAAGGATGCGCTTGTTGAAGATGTGTGGCTGTCGCGGCTTGTCAAACAGCGCGGCTACCAACTCCGGATAATGGATGGCGTCAGGATTGTTTCATCACGTATGTACCGATCGTTCAATCAGATTTGGCAGGGATTCTCAAAAAATTTCTTTCCCGGTTTCAAATACTCGCTTCCGGCGATAGCTGCCGTAATTTTCTTCAACGTCGTCACCTCAATTGCCCCGTTCGGCTTTCTCGTTATGTTGTTCTTCTCGTCTGAAACTTTTGAATGGACCCCGATTGTTATCAGCCAGGTAAGTCTCATCCTGGCGATTCGGCTGTTGATGGCTCAGAGGTTCAAGATGAATCTTCCGGCAACACTCTTGCATCCCGTGGGGATGGCAGTGGTAGCAGGCATAGCAATCAACTCGGTCCGATGGGCATTGTGGAGCGGCGGATTGCGATGGAAGGGGAGAACATACAATTTCCGGAGCGGGAATGCAGTGTCGTAATCAGTTGGATTCTTTCATGTATTAAGCGTACAAGGAGTAGCGTGGGAGTACTGATTTTCTTGATTCTGTTCAATAACAGTTCTTTTGTTGTTGATGTTACGACAACAACTTCCTACACAGTTGACCTTTCCCGCGAAGCGTTACGGGGTTATGTGGACGACATCGGGTTGTTTGCCCGCCACATGCCGGGTGTGGTTTCCGTGAAACCGGTAGGCGAAAACACCTTTCTGTATCAAACGGAAAAGCAGATTCCTCTCGCGGGAAAAATGAGCACGGATTTCCTGATTGCGAAATCCGTTGTTGGGGATTCGATGACACTCTACCGGTCAGTCAGCATCGACGATCCGAATTACATGTCTTGTGCCGTCACAATCAAACCGGAAACAGAGAACTCGACGCAGATTCATATCCGGTTGCGGCTCCGGCTGAGCAGAAACGCCGGGTCGGAAATCCACTGGCTGGCTCCGGTTCTTGGCGAGGCGTTCATTGAATCACGAATGCGTGCTGATATGGAGAGTATGTTAGCGACATTTATTGCAAGCTCGAACAAGGAACTCTACAGTCATCTCTCCAATCAAACGTCGCAACGCAGATGAGCGTATTCCTTCAGCGCCGGTTTCTTGCATTCTCAGCTGGCTTTTCGCGAAGGCGGGAGGAAGAGGTTTTCAAGCAGGTATTTCTTCTTACCGGTTTTCTTTCCGTGTGCGGCCTTGTGTTCGTTGCCGGAGGGCTTTTGCCGGATGAGTTTGCGTGGTCGGCTTCAGTGATTATCATACTCCACGGAACTGTTACGTTTGTCTCGGAACTGCGGGCACGATCATTCGCCCGCAATGCCTTGATTTTCTTTGTGTTAGCAGGCGGTACATTTGCAGTAGAATATGTTGGAGTGACAACGGGATATCCGTTCGGCGCGTACACCTATACCACTACCCTCGCTCCGCTGCTGTTTGACGTTCCCGTAGCAATTGGTTTTGCCTGGTACGCAACCATCATGAATACCCGGAGAATTGCGGAATGGATTCATGGAACCGTCCCTCTTCTGCAAATTGCCTTTACTGCCTCGTTGCTGACGCTTGCGCTTGATATCGCGCTCGAACCGATGGCATCGGCCATCAACCGCTACTGGCTGTGGAACGACGGCGAAGTTCCTGTACAGAATTACATGAGCTGGTTCCTGATCGGATTTGTCTGTGTAGCCGCAATCCGGGCAACGGGGGAACGTATTCCTGTCGCCCGGAGTCTCCCGATGCAGATTGTTGCGTTAACGGTCTATGCGTTGCAGTTGGTACTTTTTGTCATCACTGATCTGGTACACGGGTTTGCATCGGCAGTTGGATTTTCGCTTCTTTTTGTGGCTGTGGCAATTATTTCCGGTTACCGGCACCGATGGCATCCGGCGCGTAAGAGTGCGGAGGAAGGATGAAGTGGGAGTACCTGACAGTATTATGTGCTACGGTATTCGTCCCGTTGATTCTCAGTCGGGATAAAAATCTCAACTTGAGCAAGCACAAGCTTGTGTTACTCAAAGTGATTCTCGCAGTCTCGATTCCGTTTTGGATTTGGGATGTTGCGGCAACAGCTCGAGGGCATTGGTCGTTCAATCAAGCCTTTACGCTCGGTATTGATTTTCTGGGTCTTCCGCTGGAAGAGTGGCTGTTTTTTATGGTGGTTGCGTTCGTCTCCGTGTTTGTTTGGGAATCGACAAAGTATTTTATGAGGAGGACGTGAAGGAATACACACTTCTTGCCATAGGTTCGGGTCTTGTTGTTATTGTGCTTGATGTATTCATTCTCAGAACAAAAATTCTCGGGACTAAGGTCTTTTGGATGTTCCTTTGTGTCATGTATGGATTCAAGACGGTAGTAAACGGATACCTGACCTGGAGGCCGATTGTCATGTACGGTGACGAATTCTATCTGGGTGTGCGGTTGTTTACGATTCCGGTTGAGGATTATCTCTACGGCTTCAGTCTGATTACACTATCCGTAGTGTTGTGGGAATACTGGAGGATCAAACAACGAGTTGAGTAATAAGATGAGTGAATATACATGAACGTCCACACGTTGACGCGGGTTCAGACTCTCGACTATCCGATTGATGAAGTATTTGAATTCTTCCGCTCGCCGGAGAATCTTGCACGCATCACACCGCCGTGGCTGAATTTCAGAATTCTCACGCCGCTGCCACTGGAAATGCATCGGGGGACATTGATTGACTATACCGTGAACTGGTTAGGAATGCCGGTTCGTTGGACAACAAACATTGTGGAGTTCAATCCGCCTCACCACTTCGTCGATCTGCAAATCAGCGGACCCTATTCTTTTTGGCATCATACTCATACATTTCTCGAACAGAACGGTAAGACGGATATGCGTGATGAGGTTCGATACGTTCTTCCTTTTGGTATTTTCGGAGAGGCGGTTCACCGATTGATTGTTCGGCGTCAGCTTGAGGAGATTTTTGATTACAGAGAGAGGGCCGTACGTCGGCAGTTTGCGGAGCCCAAGATAGTCAGGCAGTATGTTCATTCGGAGCAGGAGGAGGTTTTATGAAGATAGTGATAGCTGGCGGTACGGGATTCATAGGCAGGAATGTGATGGAGCATTTTGCAGCGTCCAGCCATTCGGTTGTCTTGCTAAGTCGGAATCCGGCTGCAGTCAAGGTGCCTCAATGGCCCAATGTTCATGTAGTGAAATGGGACGGCAGAACAGCTGGAGCATGGTACTCGGAAATCGAGGGTGCTGACGCAATCGTCAATCTTGCGGGCGAGTCCATTGGCGGAAAACGTTGGACATCAAATCAAAAGCAGAAGATTCTCGAAAGTCGCATCAATGCAACGCGTGCCCTCATCGAATCAGTCAACCGCGCAAAAAAGAAACCTCCTGTTCTCATTAACGGCTCGGCAGTTGGTTACTACGGGCCTGTTGAGAGTGATGACGTGACCGAATCGCACGCTCGCGGTAATGGCTTCCTCGCCGATGTATGCGAAGCGTGGGAACGCGTGGCACTGTCAGCGCAACAATACGGTACGCGGGTTGTACTGTTGCGAACTGCTGTTGTCATCGGAGGAGGCAGCGTTGCCCTCGAAAAACTCTCACTGCCCTTCAAACTGTATGTTGGCGGGCCGATCGGCTCGGGAAGACAATGGTTTCCGTGGATTCATGTGAACGATGTCATGCGTGCCATACAGTTTGCAATTGAATCCGAGTCCATCTCCGGCCCTCTTAATCTTGCGGCCCCCGAACCTTCAACAATGAAGCAGTTCTGTCGGGCGCTTGGCAAAGCAATGCAGCGGCCATCCTGGGCGCCGGTGCCGGGGTTTATTCTGAAGATCGCTCTCGGCGAAATGTCAAGTATGATTCTGACGGGACAAAAGGTTGTTCCCTCTAAGCTTCTACAACACGGGTACTCATTTATCTTTCCAAAATTAGATGGTGCGTTAGGAGATATTTTTTCATAGATTTTCAGGCATCAAGCTGAGGTAGGGGCGGTTGGAAGGGGGGCATCGCGTTGTCTCACTCATCGTTCTACAAGAAACCACATCCGCCTGTCGTGAACTACATTCTCAATACCGCGAAGCTCGTCTTGCTCGGCGGTATTTCCCTCCTCATTTTCTACGCTATCGGGTATGCGGTTGCAGCCCAGGAGGGGGCGTGGCTTGCTGTCATAGTCTGGGGTTCGCTTGTCGCGGCACTATACGGGTTGGCCGACAAGATGGTCGTGAAGATGTGCAGGGCCGAATTGCTGACCGTATATCACAATCCTGTTTTGTTCAAGATCGTGGGTGAAGTATTCACGCAAACGAATCTCCCGATGCCCAAGATTTACATGACGCCTGAAGATGCGCCCAACGCCGGTTCGGTGGGATTCAAGGCGAAGAAAGCTGGATTGCTGTTCACGGACGGCGCTGCGAAACTCCTGAACAACGACGAGCTTCGCTGCACAGTTGCCCACCAGATTATTCAATTGCGTCGCGGCGATACGGCGGTCGGAATGGTGGTCGCAGTGTTGGCAATGATGATGGGAATGACCTCCCGATTTGCGCGGGAGAAAGCGGCGGCAAACGATTCCGGATCACGAAAAGGGGGTTTCCTCCGGTTTGGATTTCGCGGAGCAATGGTTTTTCTGGCTCCGCTTGCCGCCTACTCGACGAGAGTTGTTTTGAACATGAAGCGCTTCTATGCAATCGATACGGCGGCTTCCCGTGCGGGCAACCCTCACGACATGGCAAATGTCATTCGAACGATGGAGAAAAAGAAACATCTCTTTCCGACACTCTTACCCCCTGCGGTGGGGCACCTGTTTGTGGTTAGCCCCGTCCGCTCGATACCTGTTCTCAGTCTCTTCAAATCCCACCCCCCGATGGAAGTTAGGATTCAGCGCCTTGCTGCACTGCAACGGGCAACACAAGGATTTCGTTCCATGCAAAGTTCACAATAGGGCGTTACCATTCCGACGATGAAAGAGAAAGAAAATGTCATCGCTTAGCATTTACGTATTGCCGATTCTGCTTGCATTGCTGTTGGCTCCTTCGAATCAGCCTTCGAGCGCAAGTGCCGGACTGCGGATTCCTCCGATTGTCTTTCTGAGCCGCAACCCGCTTCCCGGCAACAGTGCTGGCGATGTTCCCGGCAGCGGTCCGACATTCCGAACTGCCATTGTTGGCGGCAAAATGCTGATACGGGAGAAGAACGGAACGATCCGAACGCTGGTCGACTCTGCCAAGCTTATCGACGTTGCCGACCCGTGTGTTTCGTGGGATGCAAAGAAGATCGTATTTTCCGGCGTGCAACATGCCGACAGCAGCTGGAGAATTTTTGAGATCGGCGTTAACGGTTCCGGATTACGGCAACTGACGTTCTCCGACAGGGAGATCGATTTGTCGCAATTCGGGGCAGCGGCTTCGTTGTTTGTCGGGTATGATGATTTTGATCCATGCTATCTTCCCAACGGAAAGATCGTGTTTGCCAGTACCCGGTATCCTTCGATGTCGATGATGGCGCAAGTCCGTGCCAGCAATTTGTACGTGATCGAGAATGAAGGGCGGGAATTGCGGCGCATAACGAGCGAGCGCAACGGCGCAGAAGAGCCGACAATCGATCCGGTGACCGGAAGGATTGTGTATGCGCGTTGGTGGGGCAACATCGACCGGCCCAGTAACAGTACACGAAACAATGTCTCCCGTGAAGATGATCATTCGCTAACAGATGACATCGGCAACATCTGGCATGCTGTTGCCATCAACCCGGACGGGGATATGCTGAAGCTGTATGCCGGATTTCTGCGGACACGCTACGGCACGCAAACATACAAACCGGAAGTGATGCGCGACGGGCGACTTCTCAGTACGTTCTCACCCCGAACATCGTTGGTCGGAAGTTCCGGGGGATGGGGGATTCGTTGGTTCAAGCCCGGCGCTGATTATGAGCGGCATGTTGTCGGCGTTAAATCCGACGAGTCGCTGCGCGGGCTTGCGGAGGTTTCGCCACCGTATGCGACTGACCCCGTCGAACTCTCGCCAACATCTATTCTCTTTTCCTATTCTGTAGATGGGATTGAATACGGGATTTATTCTTGCGACCTTCAGGGCCGGAATTTGAGCAAAGTCGTTGATTTTCCCGGCACGCTCGAATTGGAACCCCAGCTTGTCGTTACACGTCGGGTTCCGCCAATCGTTCCTGAGCAATTCACAACTCCCGTCTCCGACCTCCCTCCAACAGAAGATCCGGAAACCTACGCACGCAACGACTTCTTCCGCTTTGATTGCATGAACATCTTCACAAACGGAAAAGTGGACGAGCCCATGCCCGACGCTCCGAGAATTGCCCAGGATTTGACGATCCAGTTTTTCATGAACTCCCAGCGACAGAGCGGATTGCGTCCCGATCCATCAATCTTGCTCAAAACTGCTCCTGTTTTTTATATGGGAGGCGTGCATGAGCATGACGTTCCGGCGGAGGTTCCTTTGTTCGAACAGATTGTTGACAAAGAAGGAAAAGTCCTGGAAACAACTGACGGCAAGTTTGCTCATGTTGCCGGATTCAACTTCGAGCGGTTAGGCTCAGGCACGAAATGCGTGGGTTGTCACATCGGTCACTCGATACTCGAAGTTCCCAAGAATGGTGAAGATGCCGAGTGGTTTAATGCTTCCCCCTCCGCTCGTGTGACGGCAAGCTCAGAATTCCGCAATAATAGCGGTACATTATTTCCGGCCCGCAACGTTGTTGACCGCCAGGCCAGGGTAGGGGGTGATTCGGTTATTTGGGTTGCAGATGAGGGGAAAGGGTCATGGGTTGAATTGCATTGGGATATTCCAATTGAAGCCAGGCAGCTTGTTTTGTACAACATCCCGAAAAATTCTTCTGAGGGGACAACAATTTTGGTGCATCATTGTAAAATTCTGCTATATTATGACGGGAATGAAGTCAGAACACTATATCATACCGGCGGTCTCAGCACAGAAGGGGCTGCTGTTTCATTTCCACCTACCAAGATCGACGCCGCAAGGATAATTATCACTGATTACAGGGGAGCGATTCAACGCAGATCGCTTGCCGGTTTGGCAGAAGTAGAAACGATTGCAAGACTTTTTCTTCTAACATCACATCAACAATAACCTATACAGTATAGGAGTATCATGAAGAGACTCTTCTGCGTTCTCTTGGTGACGGTCTATGTCAGTGTGTTCGGCTACGCTGACGGATTTCTGCGCGTTCACTCGCCTAACGGTCTGCACGTGTGGGCAGTCGGATTCAACGGGCGTGTGTTTCAGTCGGTTGATGGCGGCGCAACCTGGAGCAACCACACGCAAGGAACCGGAACGTTGCGGGGTGTGCACGCGCTCGGCAGTAGTGTGTGGATTGTCGGCGACAACGGCAAGCATTTCTTTTCCTCAAACAGCGGGTCAACGTGGTCGGAACAAACGCTGAACGGCGCCGCTACGCTGAATGATATTGTGTTGATTGACAATCAAACAGGGTTTATCGTCGGGAACAGCGGAGTCATCTTCAAGACTATCAACGGCGGGGCGATATGGGAGTCGAAGACCTCCACCACGTCACAGAAGCTCAATGCCGTAGCGTTCTCAACACCGCAAATAGGATATGCAGTCGGCAACGCAGGGGTCGTTCTGAAAACAGTCGACGCAGGAGAGTCATGGAGCAGTATCGGGAATGCCGGATGGACGAATGACCTGACCGGTGTTTCAGTCAGCGGCTCGACAGTATATGTCACTGGCGTCAACGGCTTCTGCGTAAAGAGTGTCAACTCCGGCGCTTCATGGTCGGCACTGAATTTCATGACGGATTCCTATTCGGATGTAAACGCTGTATTTGCCAAGAGTGACAACGAAGCTGTTTTTGTCGGCGGGGGAGGCTACGTTCGCTTGACGAATAACGGGGGAACGACATTCACGTGGGGCCGGCACACGTTGCACGGCACATTGAATTCTGTCTTCTTTTATGATGCCATGAACGGCTGGGCGTGTTCAGACAAGAACAACGTAGTTCTCCGAACGACCGATGGTGGCGCGAACTGGAGTCTTCCGACAGGCACAACAGTCAGCATGAATTGGGTGCAGAAGTTGAGTATCAGTGCAACGGTTCGCGGAAATGCATTCAGCATGCATCCTTCCGACAAGAATATTATTTACTGCGCTCTCGGAACTCGAGTCTATGCAAGCTATGACCGAGGCGAAACATGGGTACAAATTGCGACAATGCCGGCCGGAGGTTCCAAAGTCAACTCGTTCTATGTTTCTCCCAAAGACTCCAATCTCTGGGTTGCCGCGTACGGTGCTCCCGACAGGATAGTTCGCACAACTGACCGCGGAGTGACCTGGACTGCAACCACACCTACAATGAACTTCTCCGAATACGGAATGCCGCTTGAGATGGATGGCTCGCATCCCGACACACTCATTTTCGGGCCGGAAGACGGGCATATCTGGCGCTCAACAGATTTCGGTGCAACCTGGACCGATTGGAGCAATCCCGGCTTCAGGAGCCCGTGCGACATTGTGGTTGTTCGCGATGAGCCTGATGTTATTTGGGTTGGAGATGGCGTTACCGGCAGCGGTCAGGGCCAGATGTTCAGGTCACGCGACGGAGGGCGAACATTCCAACTCATCTACACAACAACCGGATCGGAAATTCCGACAACCGTCGGGAGTTCGCTCGACAACAAGGTAGGATATGCAACAGCATGGGGTTCCGGCGGTGTCAACAAGACTGCAGATATGGGGTTGTCGTGGAATTCGGTGGCAACAACCGGATCGGCATGGGGCGTAGATATTGCCAAAGACGACCCGAACGTGATGATGTTTGGCGTGTATGGCGGCTCTACGTCGTATCTCTCGTCGAACGCCGCCTCCTCGTTCTTGACATCCCCTCTCACAGGCTCGAATTATGCAATTTTCGCCTACGATCGTGGAACCTTTCTGGCACAGCAAAGCGGTGGAATCTACAAGTACAACTTCACGTATGTTGTTCCGAGCAGCAACCTGCAGACGTTGGCTCTGACAGCTCCGAGCGGTGGAGAGATTTGGGCTTACGGCACAACGCGGAATATTGCCTGGAATTCAAGTAACATCGCAAATGTAAAGATCGAGTACAAAACGGCCCCGGCATCGGCCTGGCAAACCGTGGTGGCAAACACGCCCGGGGCAATGGGCACTTATGCGTGGCAAATCCCTGCCACCCCGACAACACAAGCCCGCGTGAGGATTTCAGACGTCGGCGACAACACCCCGATTGACAGCAGCCAGGGTGTTTTCTCGATTACGGTTGCCGCAATTTCGGCCCAGCCGGGTTCACTCGATTTCGGGTCTGTCGTAGTCGGTTCAACCGGCTCACAAATTCTCACACTTACCAATAATGGAACTGCTGCACTAATCGTGTCGAGCGTAACGGCCACCGATCCTGCGTTTATTGCGGGAAGAACGTCGTTCACAATTCCGGCAGGCCAATCGGATACGCTGTCGGTTCTTTTCTCGCCAGGTTCGGCACAGGCATTTGCCGCTCAACTCACAATCGGCTGCAATGTGCCGGGGAGCCCGTACGAAATTCCGGTATCGGGAACGGGGCTTTCGAATGCGACACTCGCCCTGCTTTCACCGAACGGCGGGGAAGTCTGGAATGTTAACTCGACACAGACGATCACATGGTCAGCGACAAATTTGGATAGAGTTGAGATTTCCTACAAAGCATCGCCAACCGGTAGTTGGATACGAATAGCGCAGAATGTCACCGCCGCGCTCGGGAGCTTTGAGTGGCTTGTTCCGAACGCGCCCTCTACGCAAGCACGTGTGATGATTGTTGACCGATCGAGCGGAACGTTGGTGGATTCCAGCGACGGGTTCTTCACAATTTTTGGCCCGACCTCGGTTGCCACGGGAGGGGTACCGACAGAGTTTGAATTGAGCCAGAACTATCCGAATCCTTTCAATCCCGCAACGACTATTGAATACGGAGTTCCGGAGGAAGCATTTGTGAGTCTGAAAGTGTATAATATGATCGGGCAGGAAGTTGCAACTCTTGTGAATGAACGTCAATCGGCGGGTCGCTACGTTGCCACGTTCGATGCGCAGAAACTCACAGGTTCCACGGCGAGCGGTATGTACTTCTACAGATTCACTGCCGGAAGTGTTATTGAGATCAGAAAAATGATGTTGCTCAAGTAAAATATTCAGAACATACAACAAAGTAGTCCCGAAATAGTGTTGGGACTACTTTTTTTTGTTTCCCAGGAGAAGAAAAATGCAAAAGATGATTGGCATCGCGTCCATTGTGATGCTTGCACTATTTTGTGGATTTGAACTCTACCATCAACTCGGGATGGTACACGCGACGCAGAAGAACGGATTCGGATGTATCTGCCACGGCTTCACGCCTGACGATTCGGTAAAGGTGTGGATTTCGGGGCCCGACTCACTCGTTGCAGGACAAGAGGGCCTGTACGAGGTACATGTTGCACGCAGGCAGAACATTGCCGCAGGATTCAACGTTGCTTCATATTTTGGCGCGCTGGGTGTCGTTGATACAGTTGGTACGCAGCTCATGACGGAATCGCCGGGAATCGACAGCCTCGAACTTACGCACAAGGCGCCGCCGCGTCCGGCCAACGGCAGAGATACTATTTCATGGGCTTTTTCTTATACTGCTCCGTTTACTGCAGGCGTGGTCGACACACTCTATTCTGCGGGGAATTCAGTTGATCTCGACTTCACCCCCGACGGCGACGGTTGGAATTTCGGGCAGAAGTTTCTCGTCAGGGTTGTGGGGGCAAGTTCTGTGGGCAATCCGGGTGTGCCGCGCGGGTTCATGCTTCTGCAAAACTACCCGAATCCATTCAATCCTTCAACAACAATCCGGTATGAAATCCCCGTTGAAGCCAAAGTCGAGTTGAAAGTGTTTGATGCAGCCGGCAGGCAGGTAAGTACTCTGGTAGACGAGCGGAAAAGTTCAGGGACATACGAAGCAGTGTTCGGTCAGGACGCAACCAAACACCTTTCAAGCGGAGTGTATCTGTACCGCCTTGCAGTTATTCCCACCGCCGTGGTGCACAACAAGGGCTACATAAAGGCGAGGAAGATGTTGCTGGTGAAGTGACGGCAGGTTTATGGGATTGTTGTCAGATAGCCGACAGTTTTAATGAGTTCATCAACCATGCTGGACTTGCGAATCAGCGCAACGTGAGCGTGTTTGCGAACATAGTTGATCTTATCCCCGTCGTCGGTTGATGTGAGGAACACAAAGGGGATGTTGCGATAGGAATCACTTTCAGAAAACCGGGCATGGAAGGCAATGCCATTCATGACAGGCATTTCGATATCGGAGACGATGATATCGACATTGTGTTCAGTGAGAAGATGAAGTGCATCGAAGCCGTTTTGAGCCATCAATACCCGGTACTGATGAACCTCAAGCAGATCCCTCACCACTTCAATGAACAGCGGGTCATCGTCAACGAGTAGAACAGTTTTCGGCATGAGCGTGATATGTTGTGAGACTGAAACGCCTCCGAAGGAAAATAGGTATTGACAGACAGGCATTCAACGAAAAAGATTTGCGACTATCGCAAGTAGAAAAATTTCAGCGAAATTGTATCTGTGACATTATTCAAGTAGATTCAAAAGAAATTGAATTCAGCCGCGGCATTGTTCCGTAGCCGGCGTGACAAGAATATCACTGGGAGAATGACGAATTTGCAAGGGGATTGTTCTAATCCAGCCGCGTGCAGCCCCGGATTTCTGCCGGGCAAGCCAAGTCAGCGGTTGCGTTCTCCTTCTTTTCCCGCGCCAAACTCACAGAAAACGCGGAGTGTAATCGTCCCCGCCTGCGATCCATCCGGCATCGTTGGAAGTGAAGTCTGTTAGTGACGCCGCCACATTCTGAAACGCCAAACTAACTCTGAACCAACTCTTTCACCATGAGCCTGTTACAGACTATTCTTCTTGCCATTATCGAAGGCCTTACCGAGTTTCTTCCTGTTTCCAGCACGGCACACATGCGTTTCGCGAATCCGCTGATTGGCGTTCATCCCGATGCATTCATCGACATGTTTCAGGTTGTGATACAACTCGCGGCGATGTTGTCGGTGGTGACAATCTACTGGCGGAAATTCTTCGATATCAACCGTATGACGTTTTACGGAAAACTCATCGTTGCAGTAATACCGGCATTGATTGGCGGCTACTTCCTGAAGACCTACATCGGGTTGGCGTTGAATAACCTGATGTTCATTGCGTGTGTGATGATTGCCGGGGGCATAGCCTTGGTGTTTGTGGATCGTTTCTATTCCGAAGGTGCAATCCACGAGGAAAAAGAAATTACGTATACCCGCGCATTTATTATTGGTTGCTTTCAGGTGCTGAGTATTGTGTTTCCGGGCTTGAGTAGAAGCGCCGCGACGATCATCGGCGGAATGAGCCAGCGGCTCTCCCGAAGCCTCGCAGCCGAGTTCTCGTTCTTTCTTGCCGTGCCGACGATGTTTGCCGCTTCCGTGAAAAGTTTCCTCGATGTGTACAACGAACATCCGGATGTTCTCGTCAGAGAAAATTACATAACCCTTGGAATCGGAGCCGTAATCTCCTACTTGGTGGCCCTGCTGGCTATTGAGTTGTTTATCGGGTATCTCAAGAAGCACGGTTTCAAGGTTTTTGGATGGTATAGAATAGCCTTGGGTTCGGTGGTGCTAATTCTCCTTCTCACCGGTCATATGCAGTAACTATTGACGAGTCAGCATGAGTGGCGGTATGTCAACCCGTCGGATTACAATTACGGCTCTGCTCGGTGCAGTGGGTATAGCCCTCTTTGTTGTTGAGTCCTACATTCCCATGCCCCTGCCTTTCCTGAAGATAGGGCTTGCGAATATCTCGAGTGTGCTCGCTTTGCTGATGCTCGGACCATCCGCTGCGCTCGGCGTCGTCGCTCTCCGCGTCACTGTCGGGTCGTTGCTCGTCGGAACGTTTCTCAGTCCCGCCTTTGTTCTCGCTTCTGCAGCCGGGATGATATCCGCAGGGGCGATGGCACTCACCAAAGGTACCACGAAAACTCTCTTCAGCGCGCTTGGCCTCAGCCTTATCGGGTCGGTGGTGCATGTTGTTGTTCAATTGGTGATTGTTCGATTCGTGTATGTGCAGAATGCGGCCGTCTTTAATCTGATTCCGCTGCTTCTGCTGACTGCCCTTATTGGCGGATTCGTGGTCGGGTTGATATCGCTTCGACTCATTACATCGCTGAAAGAGGTTCGGCTATGAAGGGAAGAATTACGTGGGGAGATAAGGTATTAGCCATCGGGTTGGCGTTGTGTACACTCGGAAGTTTCTTCGGATTGCAATATATCAGCCACCCGGGATCGACAGTGATTGTTGAATTGAAAGATCTCGTCGTGTACAAAAGTAGTCTCGCAGAAAACCGAAAGATCACAGTCCGTGGTGACTATGGTGATGTCAGGATTCAAGTCAACGAAGGCAGGGTAGCGGTAGTTCATGCAGATTGTCCCAACAAAGTCTGCGTGCGGACAGGGTGGCGTTCGCTGGCGGGGGATGCCATTATCTGTGTTCCGAACCGCGTTCTTATTCGGATTGTTGGAGCGCAAACAAAACACATTCGGGGGATAACTGGATGAAGCCATTGTTGCTCGCCGTAACTGTAGCAGTAAGTTTCTCCTCATGCACACGTGATGAAATCCGTCCGCATTCACGTCAATCAACGGCAATGGAGACGTATATTTCGGTCACAACCTATGATGGCAACCTATCGCAGCACGATGCGTATGCGCTTATCGATTCCGCTTTTGCGGAGATCCACCGTATTGAGTACCTCATGACGGACTACTCCGAATCAAGCGATATCGGAACAATCAACCGCCTGGCCGGCAAAGATACGGTGGAAGTTTCCGATGAGGTCGCGTCTCTGCTTCGGACATCTCTTTCTCTTTCTCAGCAATCTGCCGGAGCGTTTGATGTTTCTATCGGCGCAATCGTCAGAGCATGGGATTTTCTTTCCTCCGAACCGGAAGTTCCTTCACGATCGAAAATCAGGATGCTGTTGCGGCTGACGGGATTCAAAAACGTGATGGTTGATGGCAGCAGAGTATTCTTGTCACAGAAAGGCATGCGTCTTGACCTTGGCGGTATTGCAAAAGGATATGCCGTTGACAGGGCTGTCGAAATTCTGAAACGCAACGGAGTGAAGCATGCCATTGTAGATATTGGAGGGAACCTCGGAGTCTGGTGGGAAGGAACAACGAGTGTCGACTCCACCGTTGCCGAAATCCTTGTCCGACATCCGCGGAAAGAGGGAAAGTACTTCGGCTCGTTGAAAGTGGGTACCGCAGGCGTTTCGACATCGGGTGACTATCAGAGATCTTTCTTCCATGATGGCGTTCGGTATCATCATATCATCGATCCTGCAACGGGCCATCCGGCGCGTGATGTTGTAAGCGTTACCATTATTGCCGGCGATGCACTCAATGCCGACGCTCTCTCAACCCTCGTGTTCGTGTTGGGACGGGAGAAGGGGATGGACTTCATCAAGCATCGTGAAGATGTTGAGGGGATAATTGTATGGGAGGAAGAAGGCGATCTTTATTACGAACTCTCTCCAGGATTGCAGGGAAAATTCACGCGTGCCGATGATTAGTGTCGATTCTGTCACCTACCGGTATCCCGGCAGCGATTGCGATTCGTTGAATGATGTCAGTGCAGCGTTTCAGTCGGCATCGTTCGCGGCCATCATGGGCGCCAATGGCTCAGGGAAAAGCACGCTCGCCCGGATGCTCAATGGCCTGCTCATTCCCGCTACCGGCAACATCATTGTCGATGGTATGTCAACAGCCGACTCAGGCTCGCTATCTGCAATCAGGAGAAAGGTGGGTTTGGTCTTTCAAGATCCGAACCTGCAAATGACCTCCCCGACCGTTGAGCGGGAACTCGCCTTCGGTTTGCAGAACCTCGGGATTCCGCCTGATGAAATCCGCTCGAGGGTCGAGATCGAACTGGAATCCCTGAACCTCGTGTCGCGACGCTATTCACCGCCGTCAATGCTTTCGGGAGGTGAAAAGCTACGCCTCATCCTATCGGCCGTACTCATGCTGCAACCCGACTATCTTGTTCTTGATGAAACCACTTCATTTCTTTCTCCTGCCTCACGCAAGCAACTCTTGACAAAGCTCATCGAGTTGAACAACTCACGGCGTATGGGGATTGTTCTCATAACACAATTCCTTGAAGAGGCGATGATGGCCGACCGACTTGCCATCCTCGACCGGGGTTACCTTGCTTACCACGGTACTCCCGGCGATACACTCCGGAAGAAAGAATGGCTCGCCTCACTGGGAATTTTCATCCCCGCAGAATTTCGTTTGCCGGTATGAATCTCTCTCTCGTCGATATTAGCTTCTCGTATTCGTCGAAGGCGTTCTCACCTCGGCGAGTGCTTGATTGCATTAACCTTTCCGTGCAATCGGGAGAATGCGTTGCGATTGTTGGAGAAGAGGGAGCCGGCAAAAGCACGCTGCTGCAATTGATGAACGGCCTGCTGAAGCCCGATTCTGGAACTGTCTCAGTCGATGGTGATGATATTTGGACAAATCCAAGGCGTCAACGTAAAATGCGACAGAATGTTGGATTTGCGTTTCAGTTTCCCGAGCAACAATTCTTCTGCGAAACCGTGTTCGATGAACTCCTGTTTACATCTCGCAATATGGGGCACAAAAGCGATAAGACGAGAGAGGATTGCATCGAAGTACTGCGGCAACTGGGGCTTGATGAGAGAGTTCTGGTCCGCTCCCCTTTTTCTTTGAGTATGGGAGAAGCCCGCCGCGTGGCTCTTGCAAGCCTGCTAGTTCATGATCCTCAGGTGTTCTTGCTTGATGAACCAACCGCAGGATTGGATGGTTTTGGGATGGACATTGTGATGTCCTTGTTTGCAAGGCTGAAATCACGAGGTCGGACAATTGTATTTGCTTCACACGAGAAAGAACTGATTTCTCGAGTCGCATCCCGGGTAGCGAAGCTTGCGGAGGGCAATCTGAAATCGGATTATCGTGTTACTGAATCCTTGTCAGTAACATGACCAGAAGCGGAAGACACAGGAGAAACAGAAGAGTCATCCAATCCGCTAAACCCATCTTCCTTATCCTGATTGACGTGCGCCGTGCAGCCGGATCGTAGCAGCGCGCATCCATTGCATCTGCCAGATGTTGTGATGCCCGGAAAGCTGCAACGAACAGAGGTAACGCCGCCTCGGATGCAAATCGTACCTGGCTTGTGAACGAGGAATCAACGTCTGCACCTCTCGCCCGCTGAGCCGCCTTGATTCTCTGCGCTGATTGAATGAGCAGCGGAACGAAGTTCATCGTCAACCCAAAAACGGATATGAAGGAACCCAATCTGCTTTGAAAAGGTGAGAGAAACTCTTCGATGCTGTCAACGATATCGGCAACTCTCGTCGTGCGCGTAAAGACGAACGAAAGCAGCAATACAATCCCCAGCCGTGCCGAGAGTGCCAGGCCATCAAGTACTCCTTCCTTTGTGAGATACACTCCTGCAAATTCATACAACACAATGCCGCTTACCGTTACCGCGTTGATGCAGGTTATGAACAACACAAACCAGAGTATTTTCCTGAGTTGTTTTGCCGCTGTGCGAAATGAGATGGGTGACAATCCCAGAGCCAAAAACGTAATGCATCCGTATGCCGCAAGCATCCGATAATCTGTTGTAAACAGAATTTGTGCGCTGAGAAGGAACAACGCAAGCAGCTTTGTCTTTGCGTCGAGGTTCTCAAGAAATCTCCGGTGAAATTGCATAATTACAGTTCGCTCCCGCTGAAAAGAAGGTAGAAAAAAAAAACCTGAAGTCCATCAGGTAAAGGCGCCTTTACAAGGCAATTCCTTTTTGGCAGGACGACGCGCGGGTGACGCCTAACACATGGATGCAGGTTCGTTTTTGCTATCATGAAACCGCACCGATCTTCCTCCCCTTCAGCAAACAAAATTTCTCGGAGACTTTTTCTTCATGCATCTGCCCGAAGCAAGCACGACAGTATTTGTCGACAATCCATATCACAAAGCAAAAATAGAACACTACCTTGAGCGAGCGGAGGATCTCTTTCGGATGGCGCGCTACAAGCAAGCGCAGAAAATGCTCGGATCGGTTTTTGCACTTGATCCGGAAGATCGTTCTGGACAGGCTCTGCAAAAGGCAATTTCTGCGGCCTTGTCGAACCTTCATTCGGTTTCTTCCCACTTCTCGAATCACAGCAACGGACATGCAAAGCAATTCCGGCGCGGAGAAGTTGTGCTTGTTGTCGATCAGGACGAACGCGTGTTGATATCGCTTGCCGGCACGCTTCACAAGTACGGTTTTGGGGCAATAGGCGCCGGCGGTCTTGAAGAGGCAATTGATGCGCTCTCCACGTTCAAACCGAGCTTGATCATTTCAGAAGTGAACTTCGAAAGCGGGTCGATCGGCTATGATTTGTATCTGTGGATCAGGCACAATGAGGAACTCGGCGCAACGCCGTTTCTGTATCTGGCCACTCGTGTCACGCGTGAAATGCTCATCGCCGGAAGGCGAATGGGTGTTGATGAGTTCATCGTCAAGCCGCTTGACGAAGAGGTTGTGATGGCTTCGATCCTGCACTGTCTCTCCCGGCGCAAAAAGAAAGTCGCCTGACGCATCACAAAGAAATTTCAATCAGAAAGCCGGCGGAACCGTTCCACCGGCTTTCTTGCTTTTCCCTGCTCGTCTTCGTACCTTTTTCAAGCATTTATGACAATTCTTCCATGTCTAAACTCATTGTAAACGAGATTTTCTTCAGCATCCAGGGTGAATCCGGTTTTGCCGGAATGCCATGCGTGTTTGTACGTTTGACGGGCTGCAATTTGCGTTGCGTGTGGTGTGACACGGAGTATGCCTTCTACGAAGGCCGGCAAATGTCGATGGAGGAGATACTTGCAAAAGTCGAATCATATAACTGCAAGCTGGTTGAAGTCACAGGGGGCGAGCCGTTGGTGCAGGAAGGTGTTCATGATTTGATGACGACTCTGTGCGATCGGGGTTTTGAAGTGTTGCTGGAAACAAGCGGGAGCATCAGTATTGCCGGCGTTGACAGTCGGGTAAGAAGGATTGTCGATATCAAATGTCCAGGCAGCGGAATGGTGAAGGAAAATCTGTGGGAGAATATCGAATTCCTAACAGCGCAGGACGAAGTCAAGTTCGTTGTCGGCAGCAAGGATGATTTCCAGTGGACTGTTGACGTTATACGACGCTACGAGTTGGAGAAGAAATGTCCGATTTTCCTGTCACCTGTGTTTGGCGACGTTCAACCGATTGAATTGGCGGATTGGATTCTGGAAAGCGGAATTCCGGCTCGATTGCAGTTGCAGATGCACAAGTATATTTGGGAGCCTGAGACGAGAAGCGTATGAGCAAGCGACCCTTGGCCGTAATTCTTGCAAGCGGGGGAATGGACAGTTGCGTTACAGCGGCAATTGCTTCGCAAGAATATGACCTTGCGTTCCTCCACCTGAACTACGGGCAGCGAACGGAAGGTCGTGAGATGCGGGCATTCAATGCGATCGCCGATCATTTTAGTGCCGCCGACAGACTTGTTGTTTCCATGGATCATCTTTCCAAAATCGGGGGGTCGAGTCTTACGGATGCTGCCGTTCCTGTGTCGAAGGCGGATCTGCTCAAAACGTCAATCCCGACGTCATACGTGCCGTTTCGAAATGCCAACATGCTGGCCGTTGCTGTAAGTTGGGCCGAAGTGTTGGGGTCTCCTTCGATTTTTGTCGGAGCTGTGCAGGAGGATTCCTCGGGTTATCCTGATTGCCGGCGGGAGTTCTATGACGCATTCGAAAACGTCATCGAGGCCGGCACAAAGCCATCTACCAACATAACGATCAGTACGCCGATTATTCATCTCTCCAAGATGGAAATTGTCTTGCAGGGAATTGCATTAGGTGCTCCGCTGCATCTGACATGGTCGTGTTATCTGAACGAGGAGGTTGCCTGCGGCGTGTGCGACAGTTGTGCGTTACGGCTGCGGGGATTTCAACTTGCCGGGATTCCCGACCCGATTCCATACGCACACCGTCCGGTATACGCCTGACAAATACTCACTCATTTTCAATCGAATAAGACAGACAAGGTGAATTATGGAACACTTTAAGGATAGCATCTATAAACTAATTATTGAGACATCCACCAACCTGCCGCCGGATGTCCGTAGGGCGCTGGCGCGCACGATGGAAACCGAGAAACCTGACTCGCAATCTGGTCTTGCGTTGCAGACTATTGCCATCAACGTTGATATGGCGTGCTCAGACGTTGCCCCTATTTGCCAGGATACGGGCATGTTGACATTTGAGATTCATTGCCCGGTCGACGCAAATCAGATTACCATGAAGCGGAAGATTTTGGAAGCAATTGCCGACGCAACGAAGAACGGCAAGCTCCGCCCCAATTCCGTGAATTCGCTGACTGGAAAAAACAGCGGCAACAACCTCGGTGAAGGTACGCCCGTCGTTCACTTCGAGCAGTGGGAGAGAGATGAAGTCGATGTTCGTCTTCTGCTGAAAGGCGGCGGATGCGAGAACAAGAATATCCAGTATTCGCTCCCGGCAGAATTGCCGAATCTCGGTCGTGCAGACCGGAGTCTCGAAGGAGTGCGCAAAGCCATTATGCACGCAGTCTTTCAGGCACAAGGACAGGGTTGCAGTGTTGGCGCAATCGGTGTTGGTATCGGAGGCGATAGAACATCGGGCTATGCGCTGGCGAAGAAGCAACTCTTCCGTTCGCTGGATGATGTGAATTCGAATCCTGACTTGGCGAAGCTTGAGGCCAGAATCCTTGAAGACGCCAACAAACTGGGCATCGGGACGATGGGTTTCGGCGGACAAGCGACGCTGATTGGCTGCAAGATAGGCGCATACAACAGGCTTCCGGCCAGCTTTTTCGTCAGCGTGGCGTACGATTGCTGGGCGTTCCGCAGGCTCGGTGTTGTGCTTGACGGAAGCACGGGCGCCATCAAGCGATGGCTGTACAAAGACGAAACACCTTCCGTCAAAATGGCCAAGCATGAGGGATTGCCTATCACAGGGCGTGAGGTATCACTGACAACCCCCCTCTCCGAAGCGCAAGTACGCTCGCTCAAGGTCGGTGATGTTGTGCTGCTGAACGGCGAGATGCATATGGGCCGCGACATGATTCATCATCACTTGATGACGCATGACTCGCCGGTAGAACTTGACGGAGCCGCGCTGTACCATTGCGGACCTGTGGCTCTGAAAGAAAACGGCAAATGGGTGATGGGAGCTGCCGGGCCTACAACAAGCATTCGCGAAGAGCCATATCAAGGCAATATCATAAAGAAATTCGGAATACGTGCTGTGATCGGCAAGGGAGGAATGGGGGCGAAGACGCTTGCGGCTATGAAGGAGTTCGGCGCCGTGTATCTGAATGCCATCGGCGGGGCGGCGCAATTCTATACGAAATGCATCACCGAAGTCCGGGGCGTCGACTTCCTTGAGGAATTCGGCGTGCCCGAGGCGATGTGGCACATTACTGTGAAGGATTTTCCGGCGATCGTTACGATGGACGCTCACGGCAACAGCCTGCATGCCGATGTGGAAAAAGCATCAGCCGAAGAGTTGAAGAAGTTCGCGGAAGTGTAAAGGCCGGTTACAGAAACTCAGTTCATTGACAACTCATATCATCAATCAACCCAGGAGAAGCATCATGCTCAGCAAGACAATCCTCAACGCGTTCGATACCCAGATCAAGAATGAACTTGAGGCGGCATACCTGTACCTATCAATGTCCTCGTACTGTAATGCGTCGAACTTTCCGGGCTTCGGCAAATGGCTTCGCGCCCAAGCGCAGGAGGAACTGGGGCACGGGATGAAGCTGTTCGACTACGTGCATCATCGCGGAAGTAATGCAACGCTGCAAGCAATTGCAGAACCGAAAGCGATGTTCAAGAATATTGTCGAAGTGTTTGATGTTGTTTACGAGCATGAACAGAAGGTTACCGGACTGATTCACAAGCTCTACGAGGCGGCTTTGAAGGAGAACGACTATGCCAGCCAGATCGAGCTGCAATGGTTCATCACGGAACAGGTGGAAGAAGAACAAACGGCATCGATGATTGTCGAGCAGCTGAAGATGATCGGAGACAACAAAGCAATGCTTTTGATGATGGATCGACAGATGGGCGTCCGCGGGGCCGCGTAACGGGTTCGTACCCTGATGAAAACGGTAGAGATGTTCAATTGAATGTCTCTATCATTTTTTTTCTGCGGGAGTTGTTGAAACCCTAATACAGCACAACCTCCGGCATATCCGGAATCAAACCCCTCTCAAATCCCTTTTTGAACAACAACTCAAGGGCTTGCTTCCCCTTCTCGCCCATATCAATCGTCACGTCGCTCACATACATCTTCACAAACTTCTCCCCGAGTGCGTAGTCAATCCCGCGTCCCCATTGCATGGCGTAGGGAATTGATTCGTTCTGATGATTGTAGCCGTACGCAATGCTGGCCTTCAATCCCTCAGAGAGTTTCCTTGCCATCGCTTCACCCAAATCCTTCCGCACGACATCAAGTCCGAGGGGAAGTGGAAGTCCGTTGGTTTCTTTCTCCCAAAACTCTCCAAAGTCGAGAACCTTGTTGTAGCCCAACGACTGGTATGTAATCTGCCCCTCGTGAATGAGCAGGCCGGCGTCAACATTGCCGCTATCGACTTCTTCCATGATCTTGTCGAACGGCATATCAAGATTGTTGATTCCTTCCGTGAATGTTTTGAACAACAGCGTGGCCGTTGTGAGCGGGCCGGGCGTGCCGACTGTCTTCCCTTTTAAGTCATGCAGGGACTTGTATTTACGGGAGATGATCACCGGGCCGTATCCTTCGCCCATGCTGGCGCCGGTTTTCATGATCCAGTATTTGTCGGCAACGTAAGGAAATGCATGAGCCGAGATCGCGGTAACTTCAAGCTCTGCTTTCATTGCCCGTTCGTTCAACGATTGGATATCTTCGAGGAGATGTTCGATGACGATGCCGTCAAGTTTGACTTTACCGCTGGCAAGTCCGTAAAACATGAAGGCATCGTCGGGGTCGGGACTGTGTCCGACTTTGATTACTCTATCCGCCATAAGTCACGTTGTTGATTGAAATATTATTCAATTCATAGATCTATTTCTTCATACCGCAATAAATCGTCACAATACCGAATGTCAGTCTCTCCTCCTTCAGATCTGCAAATCCTACATTCCTCAATATGTTGAGAAAGTCATCCCCTTCGGGGAACTTCATCACCGAGTCGGGGAGATAGGTGTATGCGTCTCGATGCCGGGATACAAACTTGCCAACAAGCGGAAGAACTGACTTGAAATAGAAAAAATAGAGTTGCTTGAACGGAAACATTCCCGGTCGTGAAAACTCCAGCACAACGATCTTCCCTCCGGGCCTAAGGATGCGGTTCATCTCTGCCAGGCCTTGTTCAAGATGTTCGAAGTTGCGTGCACCGAATGCAACAATGGCTGCATCAAACGAACTGGTCTCAAACTGAAGATTCTCCGCTTCGCCGGCTTGCAGCATGATCGTCGAATCAAGTTTTCGCTTCTGCAGCTTCGCCCTTCCGATCTTCAGCATCTCTTCAGCAATATCAACACCGATCACTTCCCGTGGTTCCAGTCGAAGCGCAGCAATGGCGAAATCGGCCGTTCCCGTGGCAACGTCGAGAATTCTTTTAGGCCGAATGTCCGCGAGATACTCTACCGCTCTGCGCCGCCAATAAAAATCAATGCCGCCGCTTAACAGGTGGTTGAGAAGATCGTAGCGATAGGCAATAGAATCGAAAAGAGAACGGACGTACTGTTTTTCCAATGAGGGGAAATTCCAGATTGTTGAATGACAAAAGATAAGGAAGTTTCAGGTTCGTTCAAACATACTTGCCGGAGTTTTCTATTCTCCTTCCCGTTGGATATATTATCAAATAGTTCATCAGAGTGTTATCATGCCGGTTGTGAAAGTACATCTCCCACCTGTCATCGACCGTTCGTACGGGATCGAAGTGCAGCCCGGGGCGCTTGAGAGCCTCGCCGCGTTCATTCTGCGTCTACGTCCTGAGTCGAAAGTCTTTCTCATAACTGACTCCCATGTTGAGAAGTTATGGGGAAGAACGATTCAGAGAAAGTCATATGAGGCGGGGCTTGAGACGCTGCTGCTGAGTTTTCCTGCAGGGGAGAAGTCAAAACATCTGCGTACCGTCCATGCTCTGCACACACAACTGCTTGCCGCTGATATTCGCCGGGACAGCCTCGTCGTTGCACTTGGCGGAGGCGTGGTTGGAGATGTCGCGGGCTATGTTGCGGCAACCGTGCTGAGAGGTGTGGCATACATTCACGTACCGACGACGCTGCTCGCACAAGTCGACAGCAGCGTGGGCGGGAAGGTCGGCATTAATCATCCTCGCGGAAAGAACCTGATCGGGGCATTTCATCAGCCGTTGGCGGTTTTCATTGACCCCGATGTGTTGAAAACGCTGCCGCAACGCGAGTTCCGCAGCGGACTTGCGGAAGTGGTAAAGATAGCCGCGGCTCTTGACAGACGATTGTTTGAGTTTCTTGAACGAAATGCCGCCCGCATGGCGAAATCAAACCCCAAACTTCTGACAACAATCATCTCGCGATGTGTTGCGCTGAAAGCAGCAGTCGTCGAGGCGGATGAGTTCGAATCCGGATTGAGAAAGGCGCTCAATCTCGGCCACACAATTGGCCACGCGATCGAATCTTCGACAAGCTATTCCATCAATCATGGAGAAGCAGTTGCTCTCGGCCTTGTCGCCGAATCGACTGTCGCCCACCGGGTGGGATTACTGCGCTCACGTGAACTCGACAGACTCATCTCGCTTTTGAAAACTCTTGGCTTGCCGACACGAATGCCGCCACTTTGCAACACACCGAAGTTTTTCTCCGCATTGTCCGCAGATAAGAAATCCGTTGGCAATAGTGCAAAGTACGTGCTTCTCTCCCGAATCGGACGCTGTGCGATTGGTGTAGATGTGCCGATTTCGCTTGTTCGGAGCTTGTTGAAGGAACACACGCGGGTTCGATCATGATTATCGTTTCGATCACCGGACCCGGTATGAAGGATGCACTTGCTCAAATTGCCGCTTCGTCTCCGTATGCAGACATGTTTGAATTGCGTCTGGATATGATCCAAGAGCCGCCTCTCGGAATGCTGATGGGAGCGACCGACAAGCCTGTCATTATCGCGTGCCGGCCTGAATGGGAGGGAGGCAAGTTTCGCGGAACGGAATCAGAACGCATGGAACTTCTTGACGCGGCGGCCGAACTTGGAGCGGCGTATGTTGATATTGAGTTGCATGCAGGCGCGGCAGCTATTCGCAAGCTCCTCGGCGACGGACGCCGTCTCATTCTATCCAATCATTCCAGCGGCAAATTCAAGTTCGATATTGCAAGTTTATACAAACGGATGAGGTCGGCACGCGCGCAGGTGTTGAAGTTCGCCTACACAGCAGAAGATTCCGCTGATATGCGATATGCCATTGAATTTCTTCAACTTGCTGAACGAGACAGACAGAAAGCTGTTGCAATTGCGATGGGAGAATTCGGCGAGCCAACGAGAATTCTCTACAAAAAATTCGGAGCGTGGGCGACGTACGCATCGGCCGGCGTTGGTCTGAAAGCTGCTTCCGGACAAATTCCCGCTGCCGAGTTGAAAAACCTGTATCGATCTGAGCGTATTTCCGGCAAGACAAAAGTCTTCGGTGTAGTCGGCAATCCGCTGAAGCAAAGCAAAGGTGTTTACCTGCACAATCCTCTATTTCAAGCTGAAAAGAAGGATGCGGTGTATTGCAGATTTCCGGTGAAGAATCTGAAATCGTTCATAAATCACATAGCCCCGAAGTTGAACGGGTTCAGTGTCACGATTCCCCACAAGCAAGCAATCATGAAGTACCTTGATCGAACCGATCCGACGGCGACAGCCATCGGCGCCGTGAACACCGTTATTCGGACATCAGGCAAGTTGTATGGAACAAACACAGACGCTCCGGGTGCGCTTGACGCCATAGAAAAAGTCGTGAAGGTTAAAGGAAAGGCAATGCTGATTGCCGGTGCCGGCGGAGCCGCTCGCGCGATTGCGTTTGAAGCGAAACAGCGCGGTGCGACAGTGTTCTTCACCAACAGAACTGAAACAACAGGACGGAGGCTTGCTTCAGAATTCAACGTCAACTTCATTTCGAAAACTGAACTTCTTCGCGCTGGCCGAAAAGGTCTGGAATACGACATCATTGTCAACGCCACACCGGTGGGTATGACGCCGTATGTGAATGTGTCGCCTCTTCCGAAAACCATTCTGAGGAAAACAATTGTGTTCGATGCAGTATACAATCCTCCAATGACGAAATTGTTGCGGGATGCAAAAAGTGCAGGCGCGAAGATTATTCAGGGGACAGAGATGTACTTCAACCAGGCGGCGTTGCAGTTTAAGTTGTACGCGGGCGTGAAGCCCGGGATCTCAACCATGAGGCAAATTCTTGAATGAGGCAGAGAGAATGCTGAAACATATTGTCATGTGGAAGTTCAAGGAAACTGCTGAAGGGGCGAGCAAAGAAGAGAATCTCCGTAAGGCAAAGGAACTTCTTGACTCGCTGCCGGCACAGATACCTGCTATCGAAAATTTTGAAGTCGGGATTGATATACTGCAATCCGACTCGTCATACGATTTGGTGCTGAATTCGTCTTTCCAAAACAGGGACGAGCTCGTTGCATATCAAACACATCCGTCGCATGTCAAAGTGGTTGAGTTTCTTCGCAAAGTGCAGATTGGAAAAACCGTAGTCGATTACGTTGTGTAGATGATTCGAGAAATCCATCCGTTGAACAAGCCGGTGAATGCCAGTATTCTCGTGCCCGGCTCGAAAAGCCTGACCAACAGGGCGCTCATCTGTGCTGCGTTGGCGAAAGGCGAATCTGCAATCATCAACGCATCGGACAGCGACGATACAGCGCTGATGCAAAACGGGCTGAATCAACTTGGCGTTCTTGTTCGGAAGAACAGTGATGCACTCATTGTCGAAGGTACCGGGGGGAAGGTGTATTCTCCAAAATTCCCGATTCCTGTCGGCAATGCGGGAACGACGCTCCGGTTTCTGCTCTCGTTGGCAGCCCTTGCACAAGGGGAAACAGTTCTTCAAGCAAATGATCGGATGGCTGAACGGCCGATAGATGATTTGAGAAAATCGCTTGCGACACTGGGCGCGGTTGTCGAGTTCTCCGCCCATCAGGCACGCTACGTAGTGCGTGGCGGCTCGTTCGTCGGTGGTAGAACAAAGCTGGACGCATCAAAAAGTTCGCAGTTTCTGTCGTCGCTGCTGATGGTGGCGCCGTACGCTACCCGCGACGTCGAAATCGAAGTGGCGGGGGAGATTTCTTCTGTTTCGTATGTCCAACTCACGATGCAGGTTATGCGCGAGTTCGGACTCGACGTCGAGGAACTCGTTGGCAAGGTTTTTCGAATCCGGGCAAGACAGCGATATCTCCCGACGTCATTTACAGTCGAAGCGGATGCCTCGAGCGCAACGTACTTCCTGGCGGCAGGCGCACTGTGTGGGGGAGAAATATTCGTAGACGGCGTTGGACGTGATTCATTGCAGGCGGATGCGACATTTGCTGATATATTGCAGCAGATGGGGTGTACAATCGAACACGAGGCAAGGGGTATCCGACTCAAAAGCAACGGCCGGCTTCAGGGTGTTGATGTTAGTATGAATACGATGCCCGATGCTGTCCCCACGGTTGTTGTGACGGCGTTGTTTGCCAAAGGGGCGACGCGCATCAGAAACATCTCCCATCTTCGTCACAAAGAATCCGACAGGCTTCAGGCGATGGAGACTGAACTGAAAAAGCTCGGTGCTGATATTGCTGTGCATGACGATTGGATGGAAATCAATCCGACGACATTGTCCGGTGCTTTGCTCGATACATATGATGACCATCGTTTGGTGATGGCATTTGCCCTTATCGGATTGAAAATAGATGGAGTAAAAATAGAAAATCCGGCTTGCGTGAAGAAATCCTTCCCGCAATTCTGGACAGAATTCGACAAGCTATACGCATAGAAGAACATGGCAGGAAATACATTCGGCTTACAGTTCAGAATCACAACCTTCGGCGAAAGTCACGGCCGTGCCATCGGGGTTGTTATGGATGGCGTCCGGCCTGGGTTACCGATTGATACGGATTTCATTCAGCAGGAACTCGACCGCCGCCGTCCCGGACAAAGCAAGGTCACAACTGCGCGTAATGAACCTGATGCAGTAGAGATTCTCAGCGGCGTGTTCGAGGGGAAAACCACCGGCATGCCGATCTGCATGATCATCTGGAACAGAGACCAGCAGTCAAAGCCGTATGAAAAGATCAAGGAGTTGTTTCGTCCCGGTCACGCAGGATACACGTATCTCGCCAAATACGGAATCAGCGACTATCGCGGTGGCGGGCGTTCATCAGGAAGAGAAACAGCATCGCGTGTCGCTGCGGGAGCTGTCGCCAAATCTCTGCTTGCGAAACGCGGCATACACATTCTTGCATACACGAAGGAAGTTGCGGGCATAAGCGGCCGAAAGGTCAATCCCAATTTCATCGAGAGGAATCCGCTTCGTGCCGCTGATCCTGAAGCCGCAAGAAAAATGGAGAGCACAATCTTGCAGGCAAAAAAAGAAGGCGACTCGGTTGGCGGGGTTGTTGAAGTTATTGTGAAGAATGTTCCCGTCGGGCTTGGCGAGCCGGTGTTCGATAAGCTCGAAGCAGATCTCGCAAAAGCGCTTATGTCCATTGGCGCGATCAAGGGCGTCGAAGTAGGAAACGGTTTTGCCGCGGCCCGATTGAAGGGAAGTCAAAACAACGACCCGATGTTTTTCGACAAGAAGCTGCGTCGTGTACGCACGAGAACAAACAACGCAGGCGGCATCTCCGGCGGCATCTCCAACGGCGAAGACATTATCCTGCGAATCGCCGTCAAACCTCCATCATCCATCCTCAAGAAACAGCGAACAGTCACGCTAAAGGGAAGACCGGCAACGATATCAGTTGAAGGCCGCCACGATCCGTGCATCTGTCCCCGCGTAGTACCGGTTGCCGAATCCATGGTAGCCCTTACGTTGCTTGACCATCTTACCCGCCAACAGATCTTGAGAAGCAAAACCACTCTGCAGGCATTAAGGGATGACATCGACCTGCTTGATCATAACATCCTGCTGTTGATTGCCGAGCGGCAGAGATTCGTAGAACAGGTGGGAATTCTCAAAAAAAAGAGAGGGCGGCACATTCACGATGCTGCGCGTGAAAAGGAGATTCTTGCCAAACAGCTTGCTGCCGGGGCGGAACTTGGGCTTGACCCCAAATTCGTGAGTGAGATTTGTTCGGCTATCTTCAATCTTGCAAAATCGACACAGAAAAAACTCAACGCCGGCTTGTTGAAGTAGGGATGAGGAAGAGGTATTACGGCACACTATTCGCCTCCTGTAAGTCGGCGGCGTTTGATGTTTAACGAGTTCGCTACAGAATCTCGCCCGAATACGCGAATGTGCTTGTTACAACGGGTAATGGCCGGGAGAAAGTGTCGAACGTCCATCCGCAGCCTGATGTAATTTCTACAAATTTCCTAACGGCGAGTCGGCGCGAGTATCTATGGCGATGATAGAGATTCAGCACATCACGAAAAAGTTCGGGCCTTTCACGGCGGTCGATAATCTGAGCTTGAGCATTGAGTCCGGACAACTGTTCGGATTTCTCGGTCCAAACGGAGCTGGGAAAACCACTACCATCAAGATGCTCACAGGTTTGTATGAGCCGACGTCGGGTCATTGTTTTATCAATGGCCATGATGTTCACTGGACTCCGCTCGAGGCGAAGCGAAGTTTCGGGTACGTACCGGATCAGCCGTTTCTGTATGACAAGCTTTCGGGAAGGGAGTTCCTGCATTTTGTCGGGGGGCTGTTCGGGATGCCGCACGAATCGGTGAAGGCGAAAGTTGACGAGGTGAAAGACTACTTCGAGATCGGCTCGTTTATGGACAAGCGGGCTGAAGAATACTCGCAGGGAATGAAGCAACGTATTGTGCTTTCGGCAGCACTGATTCACAATCCGCCTGTCCTGATTATCGACGAACCGATTGTCGGGTTGGATCCGCGCAGCGCCCGATTGGTAAAAGATGTCTTGAAACAGAAAACGCAAGAAGGCCTGACAGTATTCATGTCCACTCATCTGCTTGAAGTCGTCGAGGAATTGTGCGACAAGATCGCCATCATAAAGAACGGCAAGATCATTTATGAAGAAACACAGGCTCAACGGAACGGCGATCTCGAAGAAATGTTTCTTGAGTTGACGAAGTAGTTATGCGGGAACTTCTGGTTGTTTTGAACACACGGGCGCAGAGCCTCCTGAAACATGCCTTTGAGTTCCGTTGGCAAAGTCTCGCTCAGAACCTTGCATCCCTTCTCGTCTTTGGCGGCTTCACCCTTGCCGTCTTTTTCATATCCCGGAGTGTAACAGACTACGCGATGTCGCAGGCACATATCGGGCTGTTTCTGTTCCACAGGTTTCTTTCGATGCTGCTGTATGTCTTCTTCGTGACCGTAAATGTCGGAAACATGATAGTCTCGTTCGGCACCTTGTACCGCTCGCAAGAAGTCGGATTTCTGATGTCCTTGCCAATCTCTCATGCAAAAATCTTTCTTATCAAGTTCGTTGATAATTTCTTCTACAGCTCAAGCACACTGACGCTGATAGGGCTCGCCGTTCTGTTAGGCTACGGCTCGTATTTCGACATGCCGTGGTATTTCTATTTTGTTGTGATCTTCCTTGTCATGCTCCCGTTCATGTTGATATCGGGAATACTCGCTGTCACCGCATTGATGCTTTTGATACGAATCGGGGCGCGCATCGGGTTTCGACTGCTGCTCATGCTGCTTGTTGGCGCATATGCGACTTCCGTGTACGCGTACTTTCGTGTCACCAACCCGATGGCGTTGGTTGAAGATGTGATGAAGCTGTGGCCGAATGTAAACGACTATCTCGGCTATCTCGATCCGCCGTTTGTAAAGTTCATGCCGAATCATTGGGTTGCAGAGTTTCTGTATTGGTCAATCAACGGCGATCCGGCACGGGCCTTGCCGTACCTCGCCCTCCTTGTGCTGACGATGCTGGGTTTGATTGCTATTGCCGGATTAATGGCGAGAAAATTCTACTACGAAAGCTGGCTTGCAGTTTCGAATTTGCAGGCGGTAAAATACAGTTCCGCGACAAGGTCGTCGGGTCTGTCCAAACTTGACAGCAAAAACCTGTTTTCTCCAAAGCTCGACGCCTTGATGCGGAGGGACTTCTGGCTGTTCTTCCGGGAGCCAAGTCAATGGCTGCATCTCGTGCTGATGTTCGTTCTGCTGCTGATGTTTGTCGTGTCTGTTGCAACGATGAACATCCGGTTTGACAGCCCCGGAATGGAGACGAACGCATTTCTTATTGTCTTCCTGTTTAATGGATTTCTGGTGGCTTCGATTTGTCTCAGGTTCATTTTTCCCTTAGTGAGTTTGGAGGGCGATGCTTTCTGGGTTGTCAGATCGGCCCCGATTGTTATGAACAGACTCTATTGGTACAAAGTTCTGGGGTCGATGGGCGTTGTAGTGTTGCTCGCGGAAACGCTGACGATCAGCTCGGTTTTCCTTTTTTCGCAAAGCATCTACCTTACCACTGTTGCTGCAATCATGATCTTCTTCGTGGTCTTGACACTTGTCGGCATCAACGTCGCCGCAGGGGGGTACTTCGCGGTGTTCAAGGAGAAGAATCCGATGCGCATTGCGTCATCACAGGGTGCATCGCTTACGTTCCTCGGCAGTATGGTGTATCTTACATTCGTGTCGACATTACTCGTAGTTCCCTTCAACAGGTATTTTCATCGGCCGGAGTTCGCCGGCATCCTCACTCCACATTGGATGCACTGGTCGTTCATCCTGATCGGGCTTGTTTCACTGGCGATCTTCTTTCTTTCATCGTTCATCGGGGTGAAGGCAATGCAACGCGGGGGATAGATCATTGGCCCTTGTGTCTGCTTCCGTTTGAATCCGAATCCTTTTTTGTGTTACTTCATGTGTGCAAGCGTCATCATTGCATCTTGCATCATCGGTCGGCGACGAGTCAATGAAGCGGTTCATGCGCCGATCCATCCAGGCCAACCCGACTAATTGGCAAGGCTGCTTTGCCCGGCCCTCGAGCGCTTGAGGCAAACATCCCGTCACAATCGCGAGAATCACACCGGGTCATCTGAAACACATCAATCACATGATTTCTGTTTTATACCGATTGAACATCTTTCGTCGCAGAATTCCGGACATATTCATTCTGATCATTGTGCTGTGTGCCTCCGCGGAAAGTCAGCCAGCAATTGAGCGTTCGCAGGAGGCGGAGCAACAGTTCAGGGCTGCGCTTGCCCTTTTTACGACCGGAGAATATGTTCAAGCATCAGCCGCGTTCGAGCGCCTTGCCGACCGTTCACCTGTTCATCATCGTACCACCGCAGCCATTGTAATGAAAGCAAAAGCTGACCTGTATGGCGGGCAATACAATGACGCGGAAGCAACGCTGCAGAAACTCCTCACACAATTTCCATCGAGTTCCTATAAGGGTGACGCTGAATACACCATGGGACTTGTGCAACTGAAAAAGCAATCGTACACCAATGCGCTGAGGGAGTTCGTTGCGTGTTGGCGAACAATTGCTACTCGCCCGAGTCAGCTTCAGTTGTACAGATTGTTGATGGCCACGATTGACTCAACAATTGATGAATATATTTCCCTGCAAGAATTGCAGCAAGTTCTCGCTGCAACGCCCGGCGGCAGCGAGCGAGAGTTTCTGTTGCTGGGATTGGCGAAAAAACAGCTTCATGAACGCAGATACGCGGAAGCAACCGCTACACTGATTCAGATAGAAAAATCCGGCCAACCTCCTGTGTTCCCGGCGCGCCTCAACGAACTTCGACAATTGCTTGAAGCTCCGAGAGAAATCCGGATTGGAGTTCTTCTCCCGCTCATGAAAAGAAGTACCCAGTCAACCCGGGAAAAGGAAGTGGGAACAGGATTGCTGGATGGCATTTCTTTTGCAA
Source organism: Bacteroidota bacterium (assembly GCA_019637975.1). Classification (NCBI taxonomy): domain Bacteria; kingdom Pseudomonadati; phylum Bacteroidota; species Bacteroidota bacterium. Next base: position 52,590 of record JAHBUR010000003.1, read on the forward strand.
TGCAGGAATACGCACGGGGACATCATGCACGGAAGGTGACGCTTGATGTTCGCGACACCGAAAGTGACCCCGCAACAGCGGCAGCGCTGTTCAAAGAACTGGTCACCGACGGCTCTCTACTTGGCGTAATCGGTCCGGCATTCTCCTCGGAAGCCATTGCGGTGAGAAGATTGGCCAACGAATTCCGGATTCCCACCATCACTCCAACAGCAAACGCTAATGGCATTGCCGAATCCGGTTTCTTTGTTTTTCAAGCGAACCCCGATTTTGATACTCGAGCCAAAGCAATGGCCCGGTATGCAGTGAAAACGCTACAGTTCAAACGACTTGCAGTATTGGCGTCGAGAGAGCAGCCAAGCAAGAGTCTGGCGGAAGCGTTTGCCCGCGAAGCGGAACAGTTGGGTGCCACGATCATCACCACGGAATGGTATGACAGAGGCGCTGCCGACCTGACGCAGCAACTACTCGGTGTTCGAAGGAAAGCGAACACGTTTGCCCAGGAGCCGTATCTGAATTTTGAGAAGCTCACACAAAAGGATGTTGGCAAGTTGAGCAAACTCGGCGTATCTGCAAAAATACTGGATAGCCTGATAGTACGACGCAGCGTCACCAATGCCGTTTCACTGCTCGGGCCCGAAGCCCGTTCGATCTTGGCTGAGAATGAGATCCATTTTGTTGTGAGCGATCCGAGAATCGACAGCTTGCAACGGATTGTCACGACGATTGAGGGCCTGTACTGTCCGATTGGTTCACCGGTGGAAATCGGCGTGATTTCCTCGCAGCTTGCGTATTTCGGTATTGAGACAACGTTGTTGGGTTCGGGCGAGTGGAACAGTATTGCCGAACTCAATGCAAACAAGCGGTATGTGAGAAGTGTCCTGTTCGAGTCCGATTCATATACCGATACAAGGGATATGCGTGTTCGGGACTTCACGTACAGATTCTCAAACATGTTTGGCAGAATGCCGGGCCGGAATGACTTCTACGGGTATGATGTGACACGTCTCGTGCTCTCGGCGCTGGACGAGGGTTCGTCAACGCGGGAGCAGTTGCGCGATGCCCTTGCTCAGGTCAGATCATATCCTGCTCTTCATGCGAAGATATCTCTCGCGCCTCGGCGCGTGAATTCCTGTCTGCATATCTTGCAGTATACAAATGAAACAATCCAGCGGGTTGCCGAACTGGAAGTCGAGTGACTGCACTTATGGGCCACGAACCATCTCCTCACCACACAAAAATCAAGGACTGGCCTGAAGCCGAGAGGCCGCGTGAGAAACTCCTGCAGCGCGGAGCGCATGCGCTAAGTGATGCAGAACTGCTTGCCATTCTGATTCGTGTCGGCTCAGGGAAAGCTACAGCAGTCGATCTTGCCCGTTCCATGCTCGTTCAGGAGAAGAATCTGCAAAATATTGCAGGAAAAACACCGCAAGAACTGATGCGATTGAAGGGAATCGGCGAAGCGAAGGCAGTGGAATTGGTTGCCGCGTTTGAGATTGGAAGAAGAGTGCAGGGCATGAACGGAGCGGAACGCCTTGTTGTTCATTCACCCGAAGATGTTGCCAGATTTATGATTCCCCGGCTCAGGGACAGGAAGAACGAATCATTCTGGGTGTTGCTTCTGGATTCAAAAAATGGATTGATGCATGATAAGGAACTGACAGTTGGAACGCTCAACGCAAGCCTTGTTCATCCGCGTGAAGTGTTCAAGCTGGCGATTGATTGGCGGGCAGCGGCGGTCATCGTGGTGCACAATCATCCGAGCGGAAACAGTGAACCAAGCCCGGAGGATTTGAGCATTACCCGGCAGTTGGCCGAGGCGGGCAAAATTGTTGGCATTCCTCTTCACGATCACGTTATTGTTGCGGGTATCGCGTACACAAGCTTTGCAGAACGCGGCCTTTTGTGATGAAAAAACAGGGCTTACGCTTCCCGAATACTGTTGACATCATTGGCCAATTTAGTTATTTTTGGTTCGAGAGTTTAACTGCTGCACCTTATCCCTAAATAATACACTGGAGGTATATCATGAAGGAAAAGAGAGTCGGTCTTTCTGCTCTGTTGGTTGCTTTCCTTTTTGCCTCCTCATTGTTTGTCGCCGGCTGCTCAGGGAAAGCCGATGCCGAACAGATGAGGCAACTGAATAGTCTGAAAGAAGAGTATGCTGCGCTGCAACGGGAAGTGGCATCCAAGGAACAGACGAAATCCAATCTCCAGCGGGAGATTGCCGATGCCAATGCAAAACTGAAGAAATGCAACGACGATCAGGAGATCGTCAAGCAACGTCTCGCGAACTGGAAATAAGGAGAACTGACCATGAAAACAATTAGAATGTATGCAATCCTTGTTCTCGTTGTCGTCTTCGCAGGCGCTTCATTTGCACAGGAACTTTCCAAGAGCGAATGGGAACAGGAAGTCAACAGGTATACGCAATTGCGCAATGAGTTGCAGACCAAACTTCAACAGTTGACAAATGAAGTGGGTGATTTGCAGAGTCAATCAACAAAATTGACAGGTGATATTAACAAGTGTATGGACGAATTGTATGCACTTGTCGGCTCGAACGCGACGCAGGCTGCCGCCTATCGAGCAGAGATTGAAGCGGCGGAGCAAAAAGCTGCCGAATTGATGCGCCTCTCGGATGCGGATCTCTTTGCCCGAAAAAGCGAAGTAGATGCCCTTGCCGCGCAGGCGAAACAATTCCGCACCAATAAGCTCTCGCTGATCCCCGAGTTTTCCGATAGGCTTGATGCACTGGATCAGTCAATTGCAAGTCTGCAACGCACGATTGCGGGCTATGGCCGCGGTGAGTACACAGTTGTCAGGAATGATAATCTGTGGAACATCGCGAAGAAGCGCGATATCTATAACAATGCATGGTTGTGGCCGAAAATCTGGCAGGCAAACACCGACAAAATCAAGAATCCCGACCTGATTTATCCGAACCAGAGATTCTCGGTTCCTGGCGGCAGCGCCCTCGATGCAAACGAGAAAGCAGCGGCAAACCGGTACTATGCAAAGAAACGGCAAGAGGGAGCTTAAGAACATTCCTGCATAAGGATGTACACTCAGCCCTCTTTCCCTCGTCAAGCGGGGAAGGGGGTTTTGTATTTGATGAGAGTGCCATGATGTTGAACACTGCCGAGGTATTAGTTTGGTAGAAAAGAAAATACGTCTTGAAGGCGTTGATACTCTGGGCCTGCTTGGCCTTCATGATGCAAATCTTCGAATTCTGGAAAACCGGTTCGATGCCGCGATTCACATTCGAGGTGAATCGGTGACTGTCCGGGGAAGCCAGGAAGAAGTCGAGCAAGTCGAGAAAGTGCTCAAGGAATTGATCTTCTTGCTGAACCGAAACAGCACTCTTTCGACAAGCGATGTTGAAACAGTTGTGGATCTTGTTACAGCGAACGGAGAGCCCGCCCTGCCCAAGAATATTGTGTCGACCTTCAGTCGGGAAGAGCTTGATTCCGTTGTTCTCTACACAAACAATCAGATCATCCGCGCAAAAACACCGGGCCAGCGCGACTATCTCAAATCCATGAGAAAGAACGATATTGTCTTCGCGGTAGGGCCGGCCGGTACAGGAAAGACCTATCTCGGAGTGGCGCTTGCCGTGGCGAGCCTCAAGAATAATGAGATTACCAAGATTGTTTTGACGAGACCGGCGGTTGAAGCGGGTGAAAGTCTTGGCTTTCTCCCCGGCGATCTTAAGGAGAAAATTGATCCGTATCTCCGCCCGTTGTACGATGCTCTTGACGACATGATCCCCGGCGAGAAGCTGAGGACCTATCTTGAGAAGCGAGTCATTGAAATTGCGCCGCTTGCGTACATGCGGGGCCGGACACTTAACAATGCGTTTGTTATTCTCGACGAAGCACAAAACGCCTCGGCGATGCAAATGAAAATGTTCCTGACGCGCCTCGGGCCGAATTCACGCGCCATTATTACCGGCGACGTGACCCAGATTGACCTTCCGGCAAAATCCGCCTCCGGGCTCGTACAGATTCAGGAGGTTCTGCGAGGGGTAGGGGGCATCGGGTTCGTGTACTTCGATAGAAATGATGTCGTCCGCCATCGTCTCGTCAAGGATATTATCGATGCCTACGATAAATATCAGAATGGAGAGAAGCGGGTGTAACGTTAGCGGGTTTTTCGAGACGAGGTTCGGCTGCTGAGTTTTTTTCTTTTGGCTTCATTCCAAAGGCCATCCATCTCCTCAAGAGTCGAGTCATGGATGTCCTTTTTCATACGTTTCAACTCGCGCTCGATATACTGAAAGCGTTTTGTAAACTTCTCAACCGTGAGACGCAACGCAGTCTCCGGCTCAATGCCGACAAAGCGGGCATAGTTGACGAGAGCGAAGAGATAGTCCCCAAACTCTTCTTCCTGCTTCTTACGTTTTCTCCTCTTAAGCGCTTCCTGCAATTCTTCTCCCTCTTCCCGAACCTTTGCCCATACGTCGTGTTCATTCTTCCAATCAAATCCTACTTTTGCAGCCCGTTCTTGCACGCGAAGTGCCCGTTGCAGTGCGGGGAGACTTTTCGGGACGCCATCAAGCAATGATGATCTTCCTTCGGCCATTTTCAGCCGCTCCCAGTTTCGCTTAACTTCACGGGCGTCGAGGGCCTGTCTTGTTCCAAAAACGTGGGGATGTCGGCGAACGAGTTTGTCGCTGATCTTCTCAAGCACGTCTTTCAGGGAGAATTCCTTCCCCTGCTCGGCAATGGTTGCATGCATAACAATGTGCAGCAACAAATCACCTAATTCGATCTTCAACTCGTCGAGATTGTTCTCGTCAAGTGCTTCAATCACTTCATAAGTCTCTTCAATCAAACTGTGCCGGATTGATTGGTGGGTCTGTTGCCTGTCCCAGGGACATTCATCACGCAGTCGCCGCACAATAGCGATGAACTGTGCGATTTCACGCACAGGGACAGGCGGATATGTGGTTTTCTTCAAGCGACGGGAACTCCTTCGTTGGGATTTTGCGAATGTTGGAATTCAACTTAGAGATTTCATGTCTGAGTTGCAATGCAGAAACCCATTCTCTATATTTCCTTCGCTTCAACGATCATGCGTTTCCCCGCAACACTCGTTCATATCGATCCGGTTTGCGGCGTGTTGACCATAAGTACAATCAAGTCGTTCTCATGAAAGCTCGAATCATTGTTTCACTCGGCATCCTCCTGTTCGTCCTTGTATGCATTGCCTACTACATGAGCGTATCATCATCAGCGACACTCATTCTCGTAAACGGTGTCGTCTATACTGTGAATGAAAATCAACCGGTTGCACAGGCGATTGCAATAGGCGGCGACAGAATTCTTGCAGTCGGATCGGATGAGGAGATTACGTCACGATACACGGCATTGAAGACTGTTGATCTTCAGGGGAGTGCCGTGTACCCCGGTTTCACCGATGCACATGCACACCTTGAGGGGTTGGGCGCTCTGTTGCTGAATATCAATCTCAGCGGCACGAAATCGGTGGAGGAGATTCAGACGCTTGTCGCGGAACGCGTGACAACTGTTCCGCCCGGAGGATGGATACGGGGACGTTCGTGGGATCAGAATAAATGGGCAGGCAAGTCATTTCCTACACATCAGTTGCTTGATCAGGTTGCGAAAGAGAACCCCGTCTATCTCACGCGGGTTGACGGACACGCCGTGTGGGTGAATAAGATAGCCCTCGATCTGGCGGGAATCTCAAAATCAACACCCGATCCGGAAGGGGGCAAGATTCTCCGCGACGGGGAAGGGCATCCGACCGGAGTGTTGATTGACAATGCCATAGCGCTTCTCGATTCTGTTATGCCCGAGCCAACGGAAGAGGAACGAACTGAAGCAATTGGTCTTGCCGTTGAAGCGTGTCTCGGAGTCGGTTTGACCGCCATGCACGACATGGGAACCGATCTTCAGCTCATCGGCATCTACAAGAAATTGATTGAACAGAAAAAGTTCCCTTTTCGCGTCTACGCTGCCATTGACGGTATCGGAAAAACGTGGGAACACTATCTGAAGGCCGGCCCCGAAACCGACGGATATGACAGCCGGCTCACTGTCCGTGCCTTGAAATTGTATGCCGATGGAGCCCTAGGCTCACGCGGCGCGGCCCTTATCGAACCATACTCCGACGACCCGACAAACCGTGGATTAACCTTGACTCCGGCAGAGGCTTTGAAGAACGCTTCGCTTGATGCATTGCGTAAAGGTTTTCAGGTTTGTACTCATGCTATCGGCGACCGCGCTAACCACATTGTGCTGAATATGTATGAAGAAGTACTGGCAAGCGACACGAGACGTGCCGGTAATGCCCGTTTCAGGGTTGAACATGCCCAGATTGTGGAGCCGAACGATATTCCGCGATTTCACGCGTTAGGCGTGTTGCCCTCTATGCAGCCAACTCACTGTACATCAGATATGTATTGGGCTGAAGACAGAGTAGGTTCGCGCAGATTGAAAGGCGCTTACGCATGGCGTTCGTTCATCGAGTCGGGCTCAATTATTCCCGGCGGCTCGGATTTTCCGGTCGAAAGCCCGAACCCGTTGCATGGATTTTTTGCTGCAATTTCACGTGAGGATCATAATGGCTGGCCGACGGGCGGCTGGCTTCCCGAACAACGATTGACAAGGGGTGAGGCGCTCAAGGCCTTTACTATCTGGGCCGCATACGCTGCATTCGAGGAGTCGAAACGCGGATCGATTGAAAACGGGAAACTGGCGGATATTGTCGTGCTTTCAAAGGACATCATGAAGTGTGAGCCTCGTGATATTCTCAACACTCGCGTGCTCTTCACGATAGTCGGGGGAGACATAGTGTATTCGTCTGTTTCAACGCCCTAACGCTTGAGCCATCGTTGGAAGAGAGTGTTGACCGGCAGAAGGTAGACCGCAAGAATTTCGTTCTCAATTTTTCTGAGGGAGCATTATTCGCAGCTTCCGGCTCGTTGATGTCGCCGCAGACTGTGTTGCCGGTGATTGTGGCGATGCTCGGTGGAAGCAACATCACAATCGGCGCATTGAGTGTGATTGTTTGGGTGGGATTGTTTCTTCCGCAGATTTTCGCTGCGCGCTATGTTGAAACTCTCCCTTGGAAAAAGCCGTGGGCGATCAAATTCGGTATTGCCCAACGCGTGACGGTGCTCTGCATCGGGGTGGGATTGCTGCTCTTCGGCGCCGACCAGCCGGCACTCGCGTTGGTGGTGTTTTTTGTGTTCTACTCACTGTGTCAGATTCTGCTGGGGGTAACGACGCCCGGCTGGTTTGACATGTTTGCGAAGATGGTTCCGACGCGCAAACGCGGCCGCCTTGTCGGGATCCGAAGTTCATTGGGGGGAATCGGGGCCTTCTGTTGCGGCCTCATTTTGACCTGGCTTCTCGCCCGTTTTCCATTCCCCCTGGGATTTGCCTTTGCGTTCTTTCTTGCGTTCGGATTGCAGTCGGCATCTATACTTGTTCAGATGGCGTTGGTCGAAACCGAGCCGAGCCCGACTTCTGAGCGCCAACCGCTTGCGGTATATTTGCGGGATCTTCCGCGTGTGCTTCGCGAGAACGCGGCATTCAAGCACTTTCTTGTTGCATCCATGTTTCAGATTGTTGCGTCGATGCCGGTCGGCTTTTATGCCGTGTATGCAATGTCCAGGTTCGACCTGAACAAGGAAGTTGTCGGCACGTTCACCCTGGCAATCGTTGGTGTTCAGGTGGCGACTTCCCTTCTTATAGGGTATCTATCCGACAAGCGGGGAAACAAACTTACATTGGTACTAGCCGCTGTCGCGTTGTTGTGCGCAAATGTCATGGCTCTGTTCGCTCCGTCAGCGGACTGGTTTTTCCTCGTGTTCTTGTTTCTCGGTATCAATCTCGGAACCGAGTTACTTGCCCGATACAACATAGCGGTGGAATACAGTCCCTTGCACCAGCGTTCACGATATGTCGGGTTGATGAACACCATCCTGGCTCCATTCTACATTGTCGGGTTGCTGGGAGGAACGATAAGTGAAGTGTTCGGGTACTCTGCATTGTTTGCCGTAGGGATTATTGCTTCGATTGCAGGAGTGGCTATGACGATGTTTCGTGTGCAGGATCCAAGGAAAATGTTTTCTGAGTCGCACACAGCCGCAAGTATATAAGATTTCATTTCAATAAGTCATCACGCACACATAGGGGGGTATGTATGCAGGAACATGAAAAGGTTGTTCACGTTCGTTTCGTGCCGAACCGCGGCAGCCTTGAAACAGGATCAGGACACAGAATACGCACACTGACCGAACGGGAGATCTGCGAATGGCTGACGGAAAGGGGGGTAGCGCACAAACATGCAAGCGACGTCTTCATCATCAAATCCACATCAAACGGATCGCCTTCGTTGTTTGTACCGGATATTGTGTTGACGAAAACGAAGAGTCGTGATGGAAAGACGATTATCATCGAAACGCTCCACAGCTTTTCACCGAAGCGGGGTGGATTAAGAACCTTCACGACCTTCTGTAAGCAATATCGGGACGAGTATTTCTCCATTCTCGTCGCAAAGAAATCCACTCTCGAATCCATTCCGAAAGGAGTATGTAATGCCCGGGTGGAGTTGGAGAATCTGGCCAGCCTGGCAAAGAGATTCGGCATAGGAGTTCACGAATCCTGATTCGGTCGTAAGACTCCAAGTGGTCGTTGCATCTCAAGGCTCACGGATTTATATTGAGTCCACGATATGCACCATACTGCTGCCACATCTTCGCCAACTAATCAGCGTTGGACTGTTCTTTCTCTGGTTGAATGGTCTACGAACCATCTTATCGAGCACGGATTCGACGAAGCACGATTGCATGCTGAATTGCTTCTTGCTCATGTGCTTGAATGTACCCGCCTTCAGTTGTACATGAATTTCGATCGCCCGCTCACGGCGGACGAACTTTGCATGTACCGATCGCTGTTCAAACGCCGCCTCACGCACGAACCGTTGCAGTACATTACCGGTGAAACGGAGTTCATGGGCCTGCCGATCTCCGTCAATTCCAATGTGCTCATCCCTCGTCCTGAAACAGAGCAACTCGTTGAACACGCCATCAGCATTGTTAATGTGATGGAAAAGGAGAGTGTTGATGTCTTGGACATCGGAACCGGTTCAGGTAATATTGCCATCGCTCTTGCAAAGCTCACTTCCAAAGCCCGGGTTACCTCCCTTGAGGTAAGCGCTGCAGCATTGAGCCTGGCGCAACAAAATATCGAACGCAATGCGGTCAAGAATGTCTCGCTTCTGCTCGGAGATGTCTTCGCGGAATTTCTGCCCGATCGAATATTCGATGTAATGGTTTCGAATCCTCCTTATATATCTGTGACGGAACACGGTACGCTTGATCCCGAAGTCCGGGATTTCGAGCCGCGTCTTGCGACAACCGACGGCGCCGACGGCTATCGTTTCATCCGTCGAATCTGCGATGTTGCGTTTCGCAAGCTGCATGAGGGAGGCTCATTGCTCATGGAGATTGCCCATAATCAGTCTGGGCAGGCGATAACGATTGCAGAAATGGCGGGGTTTGCAAATGCTCGCGTTCTTGCCGACTATTCAGGACATTCGCGGATTATTGTTGTCGAGAAATAGATGAGAGCTGTCATTCAGCGGGTAAGCGAAGCCAGCGTGACTATTGATGGAACAGTTCACGCAAGCATCAAAAAGGGCTTCGTGATACTGCTTGGAATTCGGACAGGCGACACAAGAGACGCCGCTGTTTTTCTTGCTGATAGATGTTCGTCGCTTCGTGTGTTCGAGGATGGAAACGGAAAGATGAATCTCGACCTGAACGATGTCGGCGGAAGCGTCATCGTGGTTTCCCAATTCACGCTGTACGGCAATGTGCAAAAAGGGAACCGCCCCAGCTTCATCGAAGCAGCCCGTCCGGAAGAGGCGGAGCCGCTGTATGATTGTTTTGTTGAGAGGATGAAGACGTTGCTCTGCAACGATCGTGTTGCTACGGGGATATTCCGTGCAATGATGGAAGTGAAGATTGTGAATGATGGTCCGGTAACGATTCTGATGGAAAGCAAGTAGTTCATGGGCGTTCTCATGCTCTTTCTTGATGGGGTGGGGATTGGTACAGCGGATGCGTCGGTTAATCCTTTCTTTCAAGCAGAGCTTCCTTCACTTCGCTCGCTGTTCGGCGGCGAACTGCCCGGCTTGAATCGCCCGTTTCTGCAAAACGGCACAGCCTCACTCATCCCTCTTGATCCCAACCTCGGAATTGAAGGGCTTCCACAAAGCGGAACGGGACAAACCGCTCTATTCACGGGAGTCAACGCCCCGCAGTTGATAGGGAAGCATTTTGGCCCGTATCCCTACTCAACATTGCGTCCGGTTGTGCGGGAGAGGAACATCTTTCGTCAACTGATTAATGCCGGTAAGAAGGGGTATTTCGCCAACGCCTATCCGCAACGCTTCTTCGATTACTTCAAGGACAAGCAAACACGTCTCACCGTCACAACCCTCTCGTGCAACTATTGTGACATGCCGCTTCATCAGGTTACGGAACTCGAGAAGGGCGTCGCCGTTTCTGCCGACATTACGAACGCCGGATGGCCGCGCATGGGGTATTCTCACATTCTACCCATCGAACCTGCCGAGGCCGGACGGAGACTTGTGCGCCTTACCGCCGAGTTTGATTTCGTGCTGTTTGAGTATTGGAGAACCGACAAGGCGGGACATTCGGAAAAAATTAGTGAGGCCGTCGACTCGCTTGAAGTCTTCGACGGAATGTTAGGCGGTATTCTTCAATCAATTGATGCAACAAGAACGTTGCTGCTCATTACAAGCGACCACGGCAATATCGAGGATATGTCAACGAAGGTGCATACGCGCAATCCTGTCCCGGCAATACTGTTCGGCTTCCGTCAGCACGAGGTAGCGCAAACATTGCGGGAAAGACCCGATCTTACAGGCGTCACGCCGGCGCTTATGGAACATCTTGTTTCTTAAGGGGGAATGATATCTTGTAAATAGTTCCACCTGTTCTTGGCCAAATGAAGAAGCGGACGATTCGTACAACTCCTGCTCTCATCGTTGCGTTACTCTTCGCAATCGGAATCCTCCTCGGCAAAGCCGGCGGCTTGCCCTTCGCGTTTCTTTTTGTACTCTCTTTGTTCTTCCTCAACGCTGCGGTCTTTCAGTTTCTCATTGGGAGGGACGGACACCCCCTCTTTTCGTTCACTCTTGGATTCCTTGTTATTTGCTCGGGCGCTGCCAAAGTACAGCTCGATTTCCAATCCACACCCTCCCCGATACAATCAAACAGGGTAGTTGAAGTTGTCGGGAGAATTGTTGAGCCGCCATCACAACTCGACAACAAAACGCGATTCACCTTCCAGGCAATATCGTATGCGGATTCGTCCGTCACCCGCGCTATGGATTCACAGATTCTTGTTACCGTTGTGCGGCGCAAGAAGGATACGCTTGATGTTCCGTTCCGGTATGGTGCCACGATGGAGTTGAAGGGGCAACTCGCCCGCCCCTCACCACAACGGAATCCCGGAGAATTTGATGCCCGAAAGTACTATGACGCACAGGGCATCGCCTTCGTGATGAGAGTTCGCGGATATGAAAACGTTGCGATTCTTGACTCATCATCAACACGGAATGTATTCGAGTGGTTGATGCAGCATGCGGTCATTCCCGTCCGCCACTACATGATCTTGCTCTTTGACAACATCGTGGGAGGTGAGGAGGCTGAGTTGCTGAAAGGAATCTTTGTTGGAGATCGAAGCGGAATTTCCTATTCAACGCGTAATGCGTTTGCAAACTCCGGCATTTCGCATCTTCTGGCCGTTTCAGGGGCTCACGTAGTTATTGTGTGGGGAGTCGTCACGATGGTGTTGACGCTGGTTCGCCTTCCGAGGCAAATGGTGATTGTTGGAGCGCTTATCGCAGTTGCGTTCTATATGCTCCTGACAGGCAGCAATCCGCCGATTGTTCGGGCGACGATTATGGGCGGGATCTTCCAGGGGGCGAGACTGCTGGGAGTGAAATCGGACGGACTCAACTCGCTGGGCTTTGCTGCTTTGCTCATTCTCGGATATGATGCCCGCCAAATCTATGATGTGGGATTTCAACTTTCCTTCGCAGCGGTGTTTTCACTGGTCTATCTCTTTCCGATTGCCAAGGATATTCTTCCGACAATCAAGCCGTCAGTGTGGTGCGGAAAGATTGTTACGCGTTCAATCGAGTTATCGATGGTAACATTTGTTGCGACAGTCGGCACATTCCCTTTGATGGCCGTGTACTTTGGCAAGGTGTCGGTCGTCGGGCTTCTCACGAACATTGCTGTTGTACCGGCAGTAGCCGGAAGCATCACTTTGGGATTTCTGTCTGCACTTTTCGGGTGGCTCAGTCCGTTTGTTGCAGAGACTTTTGCCCAGCCGAATGTACTGCTTCTGCGCTTTGTGTTGTGGACGGCCGAATTTTCCGGCAGCTTGCCGTGGGCATACATCAATACCCTGCAGTTCAGGCCGATTCACACGCTCCCCTTTTACGCGATGCTCGGCGTTCTTTTCCATCTGCACGCAATTGGCTACGCGAAGAAATTCGTGATTGGGTTCGTGGCATCCCTCAACTTGCTTCTGATAGTTCCCGTCTCAACATTCGACAGGCCGCTCGAAGAGCATCTCCGCGTGAGCTTTATCGATGTCGGGCAAGGCGATGCCGCGCTGATCGAGTTTCCGGGCGGCGAAACGATGTTGATTGATGCGGGCCCGAAAAGTGAGGAGTATGATGCGGGCGAGCGAGTTGTTGCGCCGTTTCTTAGGCGGAGAGGCATTTCTTCGATTGACTATCTTGTTGCCTCGCATCCCCATGCCGATCATATTGGCGGATTCAAATACATTTTCGACCGGTTCGAGGTAAAGGAAGTAATCGAAAGCGGCCAACCTGCACGGGATCCAATCTACATTGAGTATGCCGAAGCTGTAAGAAACGAGGGATGCAATGTGAACATAGCAAGGACACTCGATTCATCTATCCACATCGGAGAGGCGAAGGTGTACCTGCTGTATCCGACAACAACATTCATCGATACCGACACGACACGCCGTCATCCCAATCTCAATAACACATCGGTTGTTTTCAAGTTGTGTTTTGGTGAGATATCGTTTTTGTTCACAGGCGACGCGGAGATGGACGCTGAACTCGAAATGACAGACATTCATGGAGAGTTCCTCCAATCCACACTTCTCAAAGCAGGGCATCATGGCAGCAAAACCAGCAGCACGCAGGAATTTCTCGACTATGTGAAACCGGCGTTTGCCGTGATTTCTGCGGGTGTGAACAACAAGTTCAATCATCCGTCTGAAGAAGTTGTAGGGCGTCTGCGAGCAATGAATGTTGAAATACTCCGCACCGACGAGGAAGGGGCAATTCTGTTTGAAACGAACGGAAAGGAATTGTATCGAGTTGATTGGCGTTGACGCGTGCTTCTATAACGCCGATCACGCGCTCAACCCCGTTGCTTGCATCTCCCCATAGTCTTGGTTATTATTTTCTACATCCTCCACATCAGCTTTGGAAAGAACATGTCTTCATCATTAGAAAATAAGAAACGTGCGTGGAACGAAAAGCGAGTCAAACCCGTTGTTGACAGGTTCGGCGAACGGCGTAAGCAGTTTACAACAGATTCGGGAATTCCGATTGAGCGCTTGTACATTCCTACGGGTGAAGATCACCATGACACGATAGGTTTTCCCGGCGAATATCCGTTTACAAGAGGCGTCTACCCGACAATGTATCGCGGGAAATTCTGGACGATGCGTCAGTACGCCGGATTTGGCACGCCGGAAGAATCCAACAAACGCTATCGATTTCTTCTCGGTCAGGGAACAACCGGACTTTCCGTTGCCTTCGATCTGCCTACACAAATCGGGTACGACTCCGACCACAAACTTGCGGAAGGCGAAGTCGGGAAAGTCGGTGTTGCTATTGATACCCTCGCGGATATGGAAGTAGCGTTCGACGGTATCCCTCTGGACAAAGTTACAACCTCCATGACGATTAATGCGACGGCGGGCGTTTTGTTGTGCATGTACGTTGCATTGGCAAAAAAACAAGGAGTGGATCTCAAGAAAATCTCCGGCACGATCCAGAATGATATTCTGAAGGAATACATTTCACGCGGCACGTACATCTACCCGCCCGTTCCGTCGATGCGCCTTGTGACGGATATTTTTCAGTGGTGCAGCGAACACGTCCCGAAGTGGAACACAATTTCCATCAGCGGATATCACATCCGTGAAGCGGGGGCGACAGCCGTTCAAGAAGTAGCGTTCACGCTTGCGAACGGCATCGCATACGTTCAAGCCGCCGTCGATGCGGGACTCGACATCGATACCTTCGGCTCGAAGTTGTCGTTCTTCTTTAACGCTCACAACAACTTCTTTGAGGAGATTGCGAAGTTCCGTGCAGCACGCAGGCTTTGGGCCCGCATTATGAAGGAACGATTCGGAGCAAAGAATGATGAGACTCTCAAACTCCGCTTTCATGCACAAACGGGCGGCGCGACGCTGACTGCCCAGCAAATCGACAACAACGTTGTCAGGGTAACTATGCAGGCGCTTGCCGCCGTGCTTGGCGGTTGCCAGTCGTTACACACCAACGGAAGGGACGAAGCTCTTGCGCTACCGACACAACAATCGGCGGCCCTCGCGCTGCGCACACAGCAGATAATAGCACACGAGTCCGGCGTTGCAGATACTATTGACCCGATCGGAGGATCCTATTTTGTCGAATCGTTCACCAATGATATCGAAGCGAAGGCGAAGGAACTTATCGATAAGATTGATGCATTGGGCGGAGCTGTGTCGGCAATAGAGCAGAAATTCTTCCAGCAGGCAATTGCGGAAAGTGCATACCGGTATCAGCTTGCAATTGAGCAGAAGGAAAAAATCATTGTCGGCGTGAATGAATTTGTTTCCAACGATGAGAGTGATGTTGACATTCTGAGAATAGGAGATTCTGCAACGAAACGTCAGCTTGAGCGGCTTCAGGAGATACGTTCCCGGAGAAACAACGACGACGTTCGCCGCATGCTGAATGCCTTGCGAGCCGCAGCAGAAGGGACAGAGAATCTTATTCCCTATATCCTTTCCTGTGTTGAGGTGTATGCCTCGATAGGCGAAATATCGGATGTTCTCAGACAAACGTGGGGGGAATACGCTGAATGACGGGGGTGGCCACTTAAACAATTCTCACAATGGAGGTGAGAAGATGACATTGACCAAAGCAAAAATCAAATCGCTGAAGCATCTTGCCGACAAGAAACATCGTGACAGCGAAAGGAAGTTCCTTGTAGAGGGCATCAGGTTTGTGCAGGAAGCGGCAAGTTCTGATTTTCCCATCATCGAAGCGTTCTATACCGAAGAAGTGGAGAAGGATGCAAGTGGCAGAATTGCTCTTCAGGCATTGAAGAAGAAATGCCGCGATGTTCACAAAGTGGCTCCGAGAGAGCTTGACGCGATATCTGATACCGTGAATGCCCAGGGTATTGTGGCGGTTCTGCAGCAACGGGAATTCCCCGCCGAGTCGTTGTTGCATTGCCCGGATGGCCAATGCACCATTGTTGCTTTCGACGGCGTATCCGACCCCGGGAACGTCGGTTCAATGGTGAGAACGTGCGATTGGTTTGGAGTAGATGGGATTTTGATCGGACGGAACTCCGTCGAGCTCTACAATCCGAAAGTTCTGCGCGCAACAATGGGCGGCGTCTTCCATCTGCCCATTGTTGAAGAGGTGGATCTCCTCTCAATCCTTTCACAGGCGAAAGACTTGGGGTACCGCATCTATGTCACGGATCCGAGCGGCGAGACACATTTCGATCATGTTACCTACGAAAGCAAGTCGATCATCGTATTCGGTAATGAAGCATGGGGTGTTTCCGATCAGGTGAGGCAATTAGCCGATGCCCGGCTCGTAATTCGGAGATACGGGGCCGGCGAATCGCTCAATGTCAGTGTGGCGTGCGGAATCGTCCTTTCCGCCTTGCATCGCTTGTATGACTGACGGTTTCTGTTGTCCGAATCGATTCCGATCGATTTCCATTCAGCAGAAAGTCCGGTTCCGGATGGAGCCGGACTTCCGTACTCGTATAGCGTGATGTTCAGCAACACTGATTCGAGCGGGCATCTTTTCGTTGCTAATCAGGCGCGCTTTCTGTAAATTTGTTCGGTTTTTTACTTCCTCAACAGTCATATCGGAGAAATCAATTGGGTGTACTCGTTGTTGGTTCCGTTGCATTGGATTCCATAGAAACGCCGTTCGGTTCGGCGAAAAATGCTCTCGGTGGCTCTGCAACATATATTGCCGCCGCAACCAAGTTGCTTCTGCACCCATCGGCTTGTGGGAGTAGTAGGAGGAGATTTCCCAAAATCAGGGATGGAATTCCTCGAATCGCGTGGCATCGACCTTGACGGTCTCGAAGTAGTGAAGGACGGGAAGACATTTCATTGGGCGGGAAAGTATCACTACGACCTCAACAACCGTGACACGCTTGCAACGGATTTGAATGTGTTCGAAAAGTTCAATCCGAAGATTCCGGAGAAGTACAAGAAGAGCAAGTATGTCTGTCTCGGGAATATCGATCCCGTGTTGCAGCGGCGTGTGCTGGAGCAGATTGACAAACCCCGTCTGGTTATTTGCGACACAATGAATTTCTGGATTGAGGGGAAGAATGCCGAGCTGAAGAAGACTCTTGAACTGATCGATGTGATCGTGTTGAACGATTCGGAAGCACGTTTGCTTTCGAGAGAACCCAATCTCATCAAGGCGGCACGCGTCATTCGGGCAATGGGCCCCAAAATCGTGATCATCAAGAAAGGTGAACATGGCGCAATGCTGATAACGGAACAAACAATCTTCACGGCGCCGGCGTATCCGATGGAAAATATCTTTGATCCGACGGGAGCAGGCGATACATTTGCGGGAGGATTTGTCGGATGGCTGGGCAAGACAGATGATTTTTCGGAAGAGAATTTGAAGCGCGCCGTCATTTACGGCAGCGCAATGGCATCATTCTGTGTTGAGAAGTTCAGTGTTGAAGGCCTCACAGATCTGACATACCTCCAAGTTCAGGACCGGTTCCGGGCATTTCGCGAACTCTCCCGTTTTGATGGCGACTGACACATTTTATTCGGAGACCACACCATGGTATCGGTTGAGTGGCGCAATGGCGTTGTTCGCTTTATCGACCAGACAAGACTCCCTCATGAAGAAGTATATGTTGAAACATCAGACTATCGTGTCGTAGGGGAGGCGATCCGGAAGCTTCAGATTCGCGGGGCGCCTGCCATTGGAGTTGCTGCTGCATACGGACTGGTTCTCGTGGCGCATGCAAGTTCGCTCACGACAATGCAGGAGGTGACCGAAGAATTCTATTCCGCCATCAACTACTTCTCTCAAACTCGTCCCACAGCGGTAAATCTTTTCGGTGCTCTCGAGCGGGTTCGCCGGACCTTCGATCTGAATCCCCGGGCGGAGTTGGCCGACATGCGACGGTATCTGCTCAATGAAGCAAAGATGATGCAGGAAGAAGATGCTGACGCTTGCAGGAAGATAGGCGAATTGGGCGCCGGTCTGATCCAGATTCCTTCTTCAATCCTCACCCATTGCAACACCGGTGCGCTTGCAACCACAGGCAGCGGCACGGCGCAGAGCGTGATCACGACAGCGGCAAAAAAAGGCAATGTTCTTCGTGTGTTTGCCGATGAAACACGCCCCCTTTTTCAGGGTGCACGGTTAACTGCGTGGGAATTGCTTCGTGCCGGCATCGACGTTACCGTAATAACGGACAGTACGGCAGGACTGCTGATGCAAAACCGGGAAGTTGATTTGGTGATTGTCGGAGCCGACCGTATTGCCGCCAACGGCGATACAGCCAACAAGATCGGGACGTACGTTCTCGCTGTGCTTGCACGCCAACATGGCGTTCCATTCTATGTTGCTGCCCCGACAACAACCATCGACTTCAAATCACGCAACGGCAGAAACATACCGATTGAGGAACGCGACCCAAGAGATGTGACGCATATTGGCAACCTGCGAATTGCTGCCGAAGGTGCGGGGGTATTTGCCCCTGCTTTTGATGTAACCCCGAACGAATTCATTCATGGCATTGTTACAGAGGTAGGCGTGCTGCGGCCCCCGTTTGTTAAATCAATAGCGGGGCTGCGAACAGAGGCCGGAAAACCCGAGGGCAATCAGCCCGCCATACCGGGAGGGCAACGGGCATAGCACCATGATTGTCAAGACCGAAGGAGTTGTTCTTTCCAAAATGAAATACCGCGATACGAGCAAGATCCTTCGCTTGTACACACGCGAATTCGGCAAGATATCCGTCATCGCAAAAGGTGCGCGCGAGGCGAAAAGCAAATTCCGGTCTGCCCTTGAGCCCATGAACCATGTGGCATGTGTAATCTACAAGAAAGACAATAGGGATTTGCAACTGCTCTCCCAATGTGATGTTGTAACCCCGTTTCGATACCTGTCGGAAGACATGGAGAAAATGCGGGTAGGCCTTTCCGTGGTTGAGCTGGCAGATATCGCAAGCCACGCCGAAGAGAGGAATGAAATTCTGTTCTCATTGCTCGTTGATGTTTTACAGACGGTGAATGCTGCAACAAAAAACGCCGTTTATGCGTTATATTACTTTGAAATGAAGATGTCGGCCATTTTGGGGTTCGATCCTCAACTTGAGAGTTGCGTGCATTGCAATGTTGGGATTCCGGAAGGTCTGGAGGAATCCGGACGTTATGTTGTCACTCACGACGGAATTCTCTGCAAGAATTGCTCGGATAATTCCGGTCGCAAAGGGATTTCAGCTTCTTCAGTACGCTCGCTACAACAGATGCGACACGCCACGACATCAGAATCAGTGATGAATATGAATCTGTCACCCTCGGTGAATGAAGAAGTGCAGTATTCATTGCATCGTCACTTGCGGCATCATATTGAAGGATTTCGAGGACTTCGTTCCGAGGAGGTGTTTGCAACTCTTTTGTAAACGCTGATGTGCGCAGTTGTGATATTGGAATGTCTAATAACAATATGTAGGGAGAAGAAATGACGAAGAAATCAGTTTTTGTTTCACTGTTTTTGATTACCATCGGGATTATCTTCGGTGCGTTGCTTGTATCGAATTCAGGTTTAGGTGTTGGTCCGGGCGTTGCAGGAAGCAAGGACGACATCAAGCTCGGTGCAGCAGCTCCGCCGGTAGTGAATAATGTGGATCTAAAAGCGGCGAGCAACAACTTCATCGCTGTATCAAAGGCGGTTACGCCGACCGTCGTGTCCATCACCGTGACGACAGCAGCCCGAAGCGACCGTGGTAATATGCCGCAGGATTTCTGGCATTTTTTTGGCCCGGAGCGGCGTGAATCCCCGCGATCACAAGGAGCGGGTTCCGGTGTCATTGTTACCTCTGACGGATATATCGTCACAAACAATCATGTTGTCGAGAATGCTGACGCGAACGGCATCAAGGTTCTGCTTGACAATCAGAAGGCAACATATGATGCAAAGTTGATCGGAACTGATCCGACAACTGATCTTGCTGTCATCAAGATCGAAGGCAAGGATTTTCCGGTTGCAGCCCTCGGCAACTCAGAATACGTGCAGGTTGGCGAGTGGGTTCTCGCAATCGGTAATCCGTTGGGCTTGACCTCCACTGTAACGGCCGGAATTGTCAGTGCGTTGGGCCGCAACATTCGGATCATCAACGACCAGTACGGTATCGAGAACTTCATTCAAACCGATGCTGCCATCAATCCGGGAAACAGTGGCGGCGCCTTGGTGAACATGAACGGCGAAGTGATCGGCATCAACACTGCCATCGCAACGACGAACATGCGGTATCAGGGATACGGCTTTGCTGTGCCGATCAATATCGTCAAGACGGTTGCAATGGACTTGATTCAGGATGGTAAGATTCGTCGCGGATACATCGGGGTCACTATTCGTGCCGTAGATCAGACGATGGCGAGTGCTATCGGGTTGGACAGGGCCCGGGGCGTGTTGGTGAATGAATTGCGAAAAGGCGGTGCGGCTGAAACTGCCGGCATCAAGCCCGGCGACGTGATTCTCTCCATTGACGACAAGGACGTGAATGAGCCGAATGAATTGCAGAGCTATATCGCAACAAAGCGCGCTGGCGTTGTTGTTGCCCTGAAAATCTTCCGGGATGGCAAGAACATCGAACGAAAAGGGATTACACTGAAGGAGCTGGAGGAAGAAAGAACGACCGTCAGGGCATCAGACAAAAAGAAGAAACCGACAGAGACAGTGAACGAAAACCGTCCGTTGTCAAATTTGACAAGTTGGGATTGACAGTCCGCCCGATGACGCAGGAAGAGAAAAAGGTAAGCGAAACAGAAAGTGGTGTCATGGTGTCGGAAGTGACCCGCTTCAGTGAGGCATCGAACCAGGGTATTACAGAAAGTGATATTATCATCGAAGCAGATCGGAAGGCTGTCGGTAGTACGTCCGAGTTTCTAAAATTAGTGGATGCAAAGAAACCCGGCGATGCATTACTGCTGCGAGTAAAGAAGCAGCAAGGCGTATCAGTGTATATTGCAGTTCAGATTCCGCGATAAGCTCAACATCCATGAATTCTGAAGAAAGCCCCGGCCGTACCCGGGGCTTTTTGTTTGTGATATATGAAAGAGGCTTGCAGCGTCAACCTCATGTTGCTTGACAATACTTCCCTTTAGTGCTATATTTTTCCAGATACTAGTCCACGGCGATCGATTAACGAATTGCGACAGCAAGGAGGTAAGTCAACTTCAGCGCATACGCGGCACAGCGGACGGCTCTTGGCAAGATGAACGCAAAAGTTCTGATTCTGAATCAGAACTACGAGCCAATGAGTGTGATTAACGTGAAGAAGGCAATCATTCTGTTGTATCTCGGTAAAGCGGAATTGATTGAAGCGTACGACGGACGGGCTGTACATTCCGTGTCGGCCACGATGCCGTTTCCAAGCATCGTGAAGTTGTCGTTCTACGTCAAAGTTCCGTTCAAGCGGATTATTCTCTCACGAAAGAATATCCTCCGTCGCGACGGACACAGATGTCAGTATTGCGGCCGGGGTGACTTGACGCTCACGCTCGATCATGTGTGGCCGGTTTCCCGCGGCGGCGAGGAGGCGTGGGAGAACCTTGTGTGCGCGTGCGTCAAATGCAACAACAAGAAAGGTGACCGGACTCCGGACGAAGCCGGCATGCCTTTGTTGCGCAAACCCATGAGGCCGAATCATGTCTCGTTCATCAGCCACTTTGTGGGAAGGATGGATGAGCGGTGGAAGCCGTACCTCTTTCTCCAGTAACCCGTCTGCACGCGACGGGTTCTTTGTTCTTTTGCCAAACGGGATTTTCAGGGAAGATTTATTGACGACAAAAAAAACCATTCTGAGCGGTATGCGGCCGACAGGAAAGTTGCATTTGGGCCATCTTGTCGGAGCGCTGGAAAATTGGGTCTCTCTCCAACACGAATTCAACAACTACCACCTTATCGCTGATTATCATGCTCTGACGACAAAGTTGGATTCGTCGGACATTTACCGGAATTCAATCGATATGTTGATCGACTGGCTTGCAGCCGGTATTGATCCTGCAAAAAGCCCTGTGTTTCGCCAATCGCAAATCAAAGAACATACGGAGTTGCATCTCATCTTCTCGATGCTGATTACGCAGGCGCGCCTTGAGCGAAACCCTGCCGTGAAGGATCAGGTGAGAGATTTGAATATCGAAAACGTGAGCTACGGCCACCTCGGTTATCCCGTCTTGCAGGCGGCGGATATTCTCTTGTACAAAGGCGAGTATGTTCCTGTTGGCGAAGATCAGGTTCCGCACGTTGAAATCACACGGGAGATTGCCCGCAAGTTCAATAGCGAGTACGGGCGGGTGTTCCCCGAACCCGAAGCGAAGTTGACGAAGTTTGCACGCTTGACCGGATTGGACGGCAGGCGCATGAGCAAATCCGTCGGCAACACGATTCTTCTTTCAGATTCTCCCGACGAGATACAAAAGAAGATGCGAACAGCGGTAACAGATCCGCAGAAAGTACGGAAGAATGACCCCGGGCGGCCGGAAATCTGTCTGGTGTTTACATACCATCAGAAATTCAATCCGACTGAAGTCCCTCAGATCGAGGCAGATTGCCGGAGTGGAGCGTTGGGATGTGTTGATTGCAAAAAGCGGGCGGCAACAAGGATTGCAGACGAGTTGGCTCCAAACCGCGAGAAACGCTCCTACTTCGAAACACATATGAATGAAGTTCAAGCCATCCTTGCCGACGGCGAAACAAAAGCCCGCACGCGGGCACAAGAAACAATGCACGAAGTCCGTACAGCAATGAACCTGGGATGACGATGTACCGAGTCAAGCTTACAGACTTTGAAGGCCCTCTTGACTTGCTTCTCTTTTTCATCAAGAGAGATGAGCTGGATATCTACAATATTCCCATCTCGAAAATCACGCAGGAGTTTCTCGAATATCTTCACCTGATGGCGACGCTCGACCTGGAGATTGCCGGGGACTTTATTGTTATGGCGGCAACGCTGATGCAAATCAAGGTGAAGATGTTGCTCCCCCGCGAGATCGGACCCGACGGCGAAGAAGAAGACCCGCGTGCAGAGCTTGTCCGTCGTTTGATCGAGTACAAGCGGTACAAGGAAATGTCGTTTGAACTTTCGAAGTTTGAGGATGAACAACGCAAAATCTATTATCGTAGATTCTTTCAAGCCGATCCGGTGGTGTATGCTGAAGAAGAGGAGAAGGATTTCCTCAAGGATATCACGGTGTTCAACCTGATTGCCGCCTACAAAAAAGCATTGGACAGCATGCCGAAGAAAGTTGTCCATGAGGTACAGCTCTTCAACGTCACGATCGAAGAACAAATGAGCTACACGCTGGATTACTTGCGTGTCAACAAGAATGTCACGCTGTTGAAGCTTGTCGGGCACATGACAGAGAAAATGCGGATCATTGTGACCATCATTGCGTTGCTCGAAATGACGAAGAACAAGGTCATTTCCCTGCTGCCGATGGAGTCTGAAGACGATATCATCATCGCGCCAGTCCCTTCGCAGAGTACCGTGCCGGAGAATGCATGACGGGGGAACAACCGACAACCATACGGCAGATCATCGAAGCGTTGCTGTTTGCAACGGATGAGCCTTTATCTGTCAAGGATATGCTCGCGATATTCGGCGAGTTTCAATCAGGAGAGCTTCCCCAAAAACGTATCACCGAGCAGGTTATTCTCGACGGCATTGAACAGTTGAACAAGGAATACGAGGCGTCAGGGCGCTCGATGCACATCGTGAAAGTCGCAGGCGGCTACCAGTTTGCAACCCTTCCGCTGTATGCCGTGTGGCTTGGCAAAATGATGAAGGAGAAGTCGAAACGCAAATTGTCCGCTTCCGCACTGGAGAGCCTCGCCGTGATAGCATACAAACAGCCCGTGACCAAACCGGAAATCGAATCCATACGCGGCGTGAATGCGGATTACATCATTCGCTCGCTGTTGGAGCGGAACATGATCACGATTGTGGGAAGAGCCGCAACGCCCGGTCGTCCGTTGTTGTACGGCACCACTGCGGAGTTTCTCAAACATTTCGGCCTGAATGACCTTTCGGAACTTCCCAAACCCCGCGAAATTGACGAGCTGTTGGCGGAAGCGGAGTTTGAGGTCGAGAAGCAGCTGTTGAAGGAGCAGGAAGCGAAAGCCTCGGCCAATGAAGAAGCGGACGACGATGACGACGTTCGCATTGTCGTCAGTGAGGATGGAAGATTGCGCAAGGTTGATCCTGACGAGGACACGGAAGAACCGGAACACAATGATTGAGCCCGACCGGTACGAAATCCTCCCATGAAACGTAATCCGAAAGAGAGCCCGAAAGAACTCATCCGCATCAATCGGTACATCAGTATGTGCGGGGTCGCCTCACGGCGCAAGGCCGATGACCTTGTGCTGGAGGGGAAAGTCGAAGTCAATGGCAACGTGCTGCAGGATCTTGGTGCCAAGATCGACCCGCGCAAGGACAAAGTCTTCGTCGATGGCAAACAGGTTGCTCACGTCCACGACTATCTCTATCTGGTCATGAACAAACCGAAGGATGCCATTACCACACTCAGCGACGAAAAGGGGAGAACAACGGTGATGAGCCTCGTCAAAACGAAACAACGCGTCTATCCCGTGGGCCGCCTTGACCGGAACACGACGGGGGTATTGCTGCTGACCAATGACGGCGAGTTTGCACATCACTTGATGCATCCGAAGTTCGGGATTCCGAAGTCGTATCAAGTCGCCCTGGAAACGCCATTGACACACGAGCATGCAGCTCAACTCAGAAAAGGAGTGAAACTTCAGGACGGCAAGACTGCACCCGCGGAAATCTACGTCATCCCTCATGGCAAGGGGAAGGACATTGGCATCACTATTCATGAGGGACGCAACCGGCAGGTTCGTCGCATGTTCGAATCACTCGGGTACGAAGTGAAGAAACTCGACCGGGTTGCGTACGGGCCCGTGACGAAAGAAGGACTGAGCAGAGGAGAAACACGCAGCCTGACTCGTCCCGAAATCCGAAAGCTGAAACAAATGGCAGGAATGCCTGAAGAATTCTGACTCATCCATTCGCCGTACGGTTCATATTGTTAAGAGATTGGGAGAAACCTTGGAAGTAAAGCAGGAACACCAGGATATCAACGAACTCATGCTTCGCCGGCGCGAAGAGCTTGAAGAACTGAAGAAGATCGGCGTCAATCCTTACCCGTATCAGTTTCCGCGTAACGCATTCTCGAAGGAAATCATCAACTCATTCCAGGACGATGCGCCGCAGAGAACGGTGGCTGTTGCCGGTCGAATCATGTCTATTCGAAAGATGGGCAAGGCATCATTCTGTCACATTCAGGATTCGCAGGGGAGGATTCAGATTTATCTGAAGAAAGATGATCTTGGCGCGATGTACGACGCGTTCAAGCTCTTCGATATTGGCGACATTGTGGGAGTAGAAGGTTTCATCTTCAGAACGAAAATGGGCGAAGTGTCCGTTCATGCTCAAACAATCGCGATGCTGGCGAAATCCCTCCGCCCGTTGCCGATAGCAAAAGAAACGAAAGACGAACAAGGAAACAGTGTCGTTCACGATCCGTTCTCGGACAAGGAACTTCGCTACCGGCAACGCTACATCGATCTGGTCGTCAACACGCAGGTGAGGGATGTGTTCATCAAACGGTCGAAGATCATCTCTACGATGAGGGCGTTCTTTGAGGGGAAGGGGTATCTTGAAGTCGAGACCCCGATTCTTCAGCCGCAATACGGCGGCGCGTTCGCACGCCCGTTCATCACGCATCACAACACGCTTGATGTGCCGATGTTCCTGCGTGTTGCGAACGAATTGTATCTCAAACGACTGATCGTCGGCGGCTTCGACGGCGTGTTTGAGTTTGCAAAGGACTTTCGCAATGAAGGAATGGACCGCACGCACAATCCTGAATTCACGATGCTTGAGGTGTACGTTGCCTACAAGGATTATTTGTGGATGATGGAGATGGTTGAACAGATGATCAGCCGCGTAGCGACGGCAATCAACGGCTCGATGAAAGCCGTTGTGGGAAAGAACGAGATTGACTACACGCCACCCTGGACGCGGCTGACGATGTTTGATGCAATCGAAAAGTACACCGGAAAGCAGCTCAGGGGAAAAAGCGAAGAAGATCTCCGGCGGATTGCGAAAGAGATGCATCTTGACATTCCGCCGGGCGAGGGTTCGGGCGCAATTATCGATGAGATGTTCAGCGAGAAGGTTGAGCATCATCTCATCCAACCGACATTCATTACCGACTATCCTCTCGAAATGTCGCCGTTAGCAAAGAAACACCGTTCGGAAGAGGGACTCGTCGAGCGATTTGAGGCAATCGTCAACGGGCAGGAAATCTGCAATGCATTCAGTGAGCTGAACGATCCCCTCGATCAACGGGCCCGCTTTGAGGAACAGATGAAGGCTCGTGCCCGCGGACAGGCAGAAATTCAGCCGCTCGACGAGGATTTCCTGCGGGCGCTCGAGTACGGCATGCCGCCGACAGCAGGCCTCGGCATCGGGATCGATCGCCTGACGATGCTGCTCACCGGACAGGAATCGATTCGCGACGTGATCTTCTTCCCGCAGATGAAGCCGGAGAAATTATGAGTCGCGTTCTTGTATTCCTCACATTTCTCTCTTTTGTCTCGCCTGCAGTTGCCGGCACCAACGGTATTCTCGAAGGTGTTGTGCGCGACAAGAAGACGAACGAGAAACTTCCGGGCGTTATTGTTCTTGTTGTCGGAACACAGCAGGGTACAAGCAGCGACGTCGAGGGATATTTTCAGGTACAGAATATCCGGGCCGGCACGTATGATATCCGACTTAGCCACGTCGGCTATCAAACGCTGATCGTGAAGAATGTCGTCATCAATCCGGACTTGCGCACGAAGCTGAATCCCCAGCTTGATGCGGCCGATGTTCAAATGAACGAGATCATTGTCATTCAAGAGAGACCACCTATACAACGTGACGTTACGGGAACAACATTTTCCTTTAGCAGCGAAGATGTGACACTTCTTCCTGTAACGAAAGTCGCGGATGTAGTTACCTACAAGGCGGGCGTCACGGCTGAGGGAAATATCCGGGGGGGAAAGACCACGGAAGTTGTGTATCTCGTTGACGGGCTTCCCGTGCAGGATGCTCTTTCGGGAGGATTGAAAACCGAGTTGCCCAATAGTTCCATCTCGGGACTGAGTCTGTACACCGGCGGATTTGAACCCGAATACGGCAATGCGCTCTCCGGCGTTGTCAACATTGTCACCAAAACCGGAACGGAAGATCATCGCTTTCTGGTCAAAGGATCGAAAGATAATCTGTTCGGCGGAAAGCAATCCAGCAAGACGAATGAGATAGAGATTGCCGCGTCAGGGCCGGTTCTGGAAGAACAGCTCTACTACTTCGTATCAGGAAGCGGCGTTCTTTCCGATACGCGGTGGTGGCAGGATATGCAATATTTTTTCAAGACTCCCGTCGAAAAATCTTTCAGCGGGTTTGGAAAATTGGATTACATTGTTTCGCCGAGCATGAGGTTCGGCGTGCAACTGCTGTATGCCGATCGTGATTGGCGCGATTATGAATTCAACTGGCGCTACAATCTTGCGGGATTGCCGCCGCAACACCGGACTTCGTACAGGTTGGCTGCAATCCTTTCGCAGACTCTATCCGACAATTTCTTTTATACGGCGAGTCTCAGCCGGTTTTCTCTAAAATCACAAATCGGGGAGGGTTCAAAAGAGAGTCTGCCTGCGGATGATCCCTACCAATACGATTTCTACTTGCAGTACATCGTGAGCGGGCAGCGGGCTTGGTGGAGCAGAACCGAGCAGGAAAATTACACGGCGAAGTTCGACGCCACGTACAAGGTCAGCAGCGCGCATTTGCTGAAGGTGGGAGCCGAGATGAATTTCTACGATGTGAACTCCGACATCGTGAAGTATGAGCCGCGCAAAACCTTTTTCGGAAAGCCGCTTGTCAATGAGCCGCAGTTGAATTTCAGTTCTTCCTACAACTACAAGCCGAGAACGGGAGCGGTGTATATCCAGGACAAGTACGATGTGCCGGAAAGCGGCATACTTCTCAATTTCGGCGTGCGATATGATTTTCTCGACCCGACAGCAAGCAGGCCGGCAATCGAGGCGATTCCGTCGAGCGACACGGCATTTACGTTTGCGATCAAGCAGGATGTTCCGGCGCGGTTGAAGCAGCAGTTCAGTCCGCGCATCGGCGCCGCTACGCAACTTGCCGAGAACGGCTATCTCTTTCTCAACATCGGCTGGTATTTTCAGTATCCGTTGTTCGATTATCTTTACAGCGGATTGGATCGTGTGTCGATTGCGCGAGGGTTGAGTGCCGTGACTGGCAATCCTGATCTTGAGCCCGAACGGACAAAGTCGTACGAAATCAGCGTGAAGTACAGCTTCGATTACAATATCGTCGGTTCAATCACCTACTTTAAGAAGGAGACGACGAATCTCATCGACACGAAAACATTCGTGCCCGGCGACAGCAAGCTTGCCGGTACATACGGCTTTGCAGAGTATGTCAATACGCCGTTTGCGGATGCTTCCGGATTTGAGATCATCATCAGCCGCGACCGTGGGGATTGGCTGACGGGGGAAATGTCGTACACATTTATGACGGCAGAGGGTGTCAGTGGCAGCGCCGATGACGGATTCTACATCGCGCAATTCGGGCTTCCCCCTGCAACGCGTGTATACCCGCTCAGTTGGGATCAGCGTCATACCGTCAAGGCAACGGCCTCGCTGGCCTTGCCGTGGGATTTTACGTTCAACCTTTTTGCGCAGTATCATTCCGGCAGACCGTACACGAATTATCCCACCGCAACCGGATTCGAGCCTGTAAGTCAGAAGGCATTCTCGCAGAACAACAGCCGCATGCCTCGCTACTTCAATCTCGATCTTCGGGCAACACAGAAATTGAAATTCGATTGGTGGCCAAACTCGTTGATAAGCCTCTACTTGGATGTTCGCAACGTGTTCAATGAGAACAACGTCAAGTGGATCGACTCCAACGGACGAATAGGCGGTGAACTGAGTGATCCGGGCGGGTATTACATTGGAAGAAGAACAACACTGGGAATGCAAGTTGAATTCTAAACCAAGATATTTGCCGGCATTCCTGCTCTTGATGCTGGCATTCACAAGTTGTGATGAATTGTTGCCGCCGCGTATCGAGCCTGAACGGTTCTTGAAGGCATCAGTTTACGTAGCTCCGAACAGTGTCGTGAATGTGTTCATCGATTCGAACGCGTCGGGGTTCCCGATTACGATCAACGGCTCGTCGGGGAGTCTTGGCCTTGTTCTCAAGAGTTTCTTCAACGAAGTCTTGGAAGACAGGCCCTTCATCAAAGGTGAAATTGATGTGTGGTTGACGAGCCAGCCGACGATACGAACATCAGTGTTACTGACGGAGATCAATGTTGATTATCCGTACATCGAACCGGGTGGGTTTCTTACACTTCTGCCGGGTGACTCAGTATCGATGTCTAAGCAATGGAACCACATCGCGGACGTCGGGAGAGGGTTCTGGAACTTTATTCAACTGCGGGGAAGGGTGGATGGAACGGGCCGGTTCTATTTCGAATCGGCGCCGGTACGATTTACTGCAACTGCATCGATGCAGGTTTATGAGAATGTTCCGGCCGAAAAAACCGGGGCGTACGAGTTCGAACTCATTTATCATGTGTACGTTCGCTACCCGCCGTAGAGTGTGCTAAAACCCGTTCGGGTTTTCCTTCCCTTGTATCACAATGAGTTTCAGTGTCTTCGTCGCGCCGAACTCCGGCAGCTCGATATAGGCGATGTACACGCCGCTGCCCACTTGCAGCCCGAACTCATTCTGCAAGTCCCACTCGACAAACTGCGAGCCCTCCGTTCCGTCATCCTTCACCAGTGTCCGAACAAGCTGTCCCGCCAGATTGAAAACGCGTATTGTTGCTTTCGCGGGTAGTCGCGTGAACGTCACGCGGCGTTTCGACAATCCTGTCGGCGTAACAGCTTCTCCGTAGTAGGGATTGGGGACAACGTTGATCGCCGCAATATCGGCGCGGATTTGATTCTTGTCGTTGAAAACAGGGCCTTGCGGTGTTATCTCCTTGATGTCACCGTGCCTGATTTCGTGGAATTTGATGAACTTGATCACGGTTCCGACCGGGGGAGGCAAGCCGTCGTTGTCCTTGTCGGCGATTTGGATTCCCCACAAAGCATTGCCCTGCTCGTCAGGACTTTGTGATGCTCGGAAGACGTCAGTCAGAAGACCTGATACCCCAATCGAATCATTCCCCCCAACCGGATATCGAATATCTGTAACATGAATCGGCTCGAAGATTTTGAACAGCGTATCCGTGTACAACACGCCGTACGGCGTCACGTTCCACGTATCGGGCGTGTTGCCCGAATCCCGGAACGATGCAATCACCTGAACAGGAACATCATCGGGCCCCCGCCCGACATCCCATACCGAGAACGGAACCTTCACGGGTTTGGATTGGATATTGAGAACGATCAGGCGTACCGCATAACTCCCCACCCCATCGAACCGGATTTCGTAATCACGCTGTGTTGTTCCGACGCCGTTCAGCGAGCGAAGTGTACGCCGCTGACTGAGAACCGTGTAGTTCTGATTCGGGTTATCGGGCCCGTAGGCATTGTTGCCCCGTTCATCCAACACATACCGCAACCCTACAGGCGGAATGCCGATCGTGACATCAAATCCACCTTCTGCCACTTTGTAGGGGACCCTGCCGCTGAGGTCGGTGATGTTGGAGAAGATGGATGTGCCGCTTGTGGCATTGATGATGCTCCACTTGTACGACTTGCTTGATGTCGTTGTGTCGAAACGAATATGGTACGGAGCGCCGGATTGTCCCCGCGGATTGTAGATTACGGGCACAACAACCGCGTCGCTGTTGCCGACGATATTCTTGACGAGAACCGTATCCCCAACGTTGTAGGGATACAACGCTCCGGGCGTTTTTGATTGGGGGATGACGGTGATAATTTCCGGGGCGCTTTCAACACTTCTGATGATGGTTGTGTTATCCATTGTGTAGTTGTAGGCCGTCACCGCAAAATGGTACTGCTGACCGTTTACAAGCGATCTGTTCCGGAGTATATCCTGATTGATGAGAAGGCTTCGTTGAATGCCGCTATCGGTTCCGTATTGCACAGGCCTGAGGTAGATGTCGCCTGCCTGAGGATCAAACACTTCTTGGGATATGGTTTTGACATTGTTTACGAGATCGAACGTCGCAAGTCGCTGCGCGTTCGTCAAATCCGTTGTGCCATCAGGAATCTGATACACATTGTATCCTTCAAAACGATATCCGCCGAAGAGTAGAGGGACTTCCGTTTCAGCGATGCTCGCAGAATCCAAACTCCAATCCAGCAAAACCTGACGGTCAAGCCCGAATGCCTTGACCTTCGGCGGGGCGGGGGCTTTTGGCTGATTGAAGCCGTTGTTGTAAGCGAGTTGCGCTGCCTTGTCGTTATACTTCATGACTTTAATGCTGGAGATGTTGTCGGTTCCCAAGCCTCCGACAACGGCAAGTACAACTTCCTGCGTGTCGCCAATAGCCATTGTGAAGGGACCCGACGAGAGTGTAATCTCTCTGTCTCCGGGAAGCAGCGGCGATCCATCGAGCCAGCCGTAATTCAGAACGGGGTCGCCGTGAGCCCAATACTTCGAAGCAGTCTGAGTTGTAGGATTGATAAGCGGAGCCGGATCGGGCGGCCCGATGGGTGATGGCGGCAAACCGCGCAGCACTTGATACCATCCATTCACCCAAAAATTCCCGCTAAGCGGTGGTTGATAGCGCGAGCCGTTTCGTACATGCCGGTCGTAATAAACGAACGATGTCATCGGAAGATTGATGTAGCCCGGACCTTTTGTTTTCAGATTGATGATGGCAAAATCCGATGCGTCATCAATTCCATTTTTATCCCGATCCTGTCCCGCAACACCGGGAACTACGGGCCCTTGAATAAAATCGAAACCCACGGCAGGCGGAGGAAGAAGGAAGTTGTTGAACAAACGATCCGTGACGGCTGCATTGTACACATAGCCGAGATTCAGCAGGGTATCGCAAGCAGCGTAGTCGTCGGTGGCGTCGCCGATATCCGGATCCGACATTTGCGCGATATACATGCTGTCGATGCGGGCCGCGGCAGAGGTTGATGACAGGCCCTTGTAGATGAGCCGGAACCGCTTGTACACAACGTTCGCCAATGCGTCTGTCCGGTTGTAGCCCCAGAGTGTTCCCTGCAACTCCATGCCAACAGGCTGTGAAGAGAACGGCCGCGACGCAATCACATCATTGCAAACATACCACAATACCATATCGGCATCGGCGTAACCGGGAGTTTCACCATCGAGTTTGCCGTTGCGGTTTAGGTCTTCGCCCGGGTCAAGAACGCTGTTGCGGTTGACATCTTCGCCCCAATCAAGTACGCCATTGTTGGCGTCCACAAGTTGTCCGTTCTGATCAAGATAACCTGTGTCATAAAACGGGGCGCCGAATTCCCACGGCCATTCAGCCCAATCCTTTTGGTACGCGTTCCGAAGCGCGATGATGTCGGCTGTTGTCACGTTAGTCGGGATTTTTCGGTAGGTTTCTGCCGCATCCTGACGCAAATCTATTTTGCGAAAATCACGCCGAATTCTGTACATCCGAACCGTGCTGTCATTCGGATTCTGCACAGTGCTTGTCCGCAACCCGAGAATCGCGCCTTGCCGCATTCCGCTTGTGAAATATTGTCCGTTCACGTGAAGCCGGTTGATGTTGCCGTCACGCAATCTTCCACCCCAAATCAACCCCGAGGCAAACACAATGTTCGATGTTTCTTTCGGATAAAACATGCCAGCCCCGGAAAAGAGGCCGGCCGGATATTCCTGGTTGCCGTTTGAATTGTACCATCCGATCATTCGATTGATATTTAGGGGCTGAATAATCGGTGTGCCGGCAATTCCTTCAGTCCCCGTCGGGAGAAATGGTTTGTCTTGCGAGATGAGAGTGAACGGCAGGATGAACACTGCAGCTACAACAAGTAATCGCTTCATTCGTTGATGAGTATGTGAGAATGGGTTTCTGCTGGTGATTCAATGTACGTACACAATGAAAAACTTGCAATGCACATTGTTGCATCTCTGATGATTCTTTTGTTGTTTTTCGGAGTCGTTTTATTGCTGGGAATACATGAAAGTCATCAACACAGTCTTTGCAGTTCACAATCATCAGCCCATCGGTAATTTCGAGAAGGTATTTGAAGAGGCGTACCGGCATTCCTACAAACCGTTTCTGGATGTCATTGCGCAGCATCCTGACATCAAGATCACCCAGCATTGGACAGGAACATTGCTCGAATGGCTTGTTGCGAAGCATCCCGAGGTGATTGAAATAATGAGAGAGATGGTGAAGCGGGGACAGTTGGAACTGCTGACCGGCTCATACTATGAGGCTATTCTTGCCATCATTCCCGAATCCGACCGGATCGGGCAGATCAAGAGACTCTCCGACTACATCCACAAAATCTTTGATTACGAACCGCGGGGAATGTGGCTCGCCGAAAGGGTCTGGGAACAGCCCCTGGTTGCTTCATTGGCGAAGGCCGGCGTCGAGTTTGTGACTGTCGACGACACGCATTTCCGTCACGTCGGGTTGCATGATGAGGAATTGCTCGGCTACTACGTTACCGAAGAGCAAGGGCACACACTCCGTGTTTTACCTATCGACAAAATGCTGCGTTACACTGTGCCATTTCGTCCGCTCGAAGAAACCTTGCATTATCTCCAAAATGTCTCATCCGAAAACGGCGCACGAATCGTTATCAATGCCGACGACGGGGAGAAGTTCGGCGTGTGGCCCAAAACGTACAACACTGTTTACACAAACGGGTGGCTTGAATCTTTCTGCAAGATGGTCGAAGACAATGCGTGGATCAATATGCTGCATCTTGTCGACGTTGTTGACACATTCGCGCCGCAAGGAAGAATCTATCTTCCAACGGCTTCATACTCCGAGATGTTGAAATGGGCGTTGAATCCGACGGCATTTCTACAGCTTGAGAATTTTGAACGAGAGTTGAAGGAACATCATCACGACGAAGAACATTTGATGTTCGTTCGGGGAGGATATTGGAGGAATTTTCTGGCAAAATACCCCGAATCGAATCACATGCACAAGAAGATGCTGCGTATTGCTAAACGGGCTGAGAGACTATCGGGACAACAGAGAATGCCGCAGGATGTTTTCGACAACATCTGGGCGGGGCAATGCAACGATCCATACTGGCACGGTGTTTTTGGAGGATTGTATCTGCCGAACCTGCGTTTTCCCGTGTACCGGAATCTGCTTCAGGCCGAAGCCAAACTTGATGCAATCGAAAAGCTTCCTCCGATCAGGGTGGAAGAATCGGATTTTGATTGCGATGGCATGAATGAAAGCCTGCTCGAATCAGATATTATCAACTTGTACTTCAAGCCTGATGTCGGAGGTAGTCTCGTGGAATTGGATTACAAACCCGCCGGGTTCAATCTGCTTGATATTCTCAGCAGAAGGGAAGAGGGCTATCACCGCCGCCTGATGGCGCAGGGGGGAAAGTTGGAGGATCCGGCGAATGTTCACGACAGCGTGCTGGTGAAGGAGTTGGGACTTGAGAATCACCTGCACTTCGATTGGTACCGTCATGCTTCGTTGGTTGATCATTTCTTCGGACCGAATACAACGCTCGAACACTATGCCCAATGCAAGTATCTTGAGTTGGGCGATTTCGTGAACCAGCCGTATACGCACAAAGTTTCTGTTGGAAAAGAGGGAGTCAAGATAACCATGAGACGGGACGGGGCCTTGTGGTTTGGTGAGAAGCCCCACCGCATTACTGTGCAAAAAGTCGTGACGGTGAAGAAAGGCGACGCCGCATTCACCGTTGACTATACGATTACGAACCGCGAGCAGAATGCAGTTGATATCTGGTTCGGTGCAGAATTTTGCGTCGGCATGATGGCGGGCGATGCACATGATCGGTACTATGAGATTGAGAAGCGGCCGCTTGAGGATAAGCGGCTTCGGAGTACCGGTGCGGAAGAGAATGTAAAGCGCTTCGGGCTGGTTGATGAATGGCTGGGTATCGAAACCGCATTTGCCGTGAAACAGCCTGCCACATTGTGGCGTTACCCCATCGAAACAGTTTCGCTCTCCGAAGCGGGATTCGAGCGAATATACCAATGCTCGGTTGTCACGCCGACGTGGAAGACGACGTTGTTGAAGGAGGTGAAATATCAGATTGTCCAGAAAGTGAGGACGTTGAGTCCGGCATGAACCCACTTTCTGACGAGCAAAAACGACAAAAGCTCCACTCCCGGGCGTTTGCCCTTGCCATCTTCACTATCATCTACAACATCATCGAGGGGGTAATCTCAACATACTTGGGATACGAGGATGAAACGCTGGTGTTGTTCGGCTTCGGGCTGGATAGTTACATCGAGGCGATTTCGGGATTGGGCATCGCCCACATGGTGCTGCGTATCAGGCGGAATCAGAATGTTGTCCGCGATGACTTTGAGCGGACAGCGTTGCGTATAACCGGCTCGGCATTCTACGGTCTCACGATTGTCCTCACAGCGATGGCAATCAACAACATCGTAATCGGTCACGTGCCCGCGACAACATTCTGGGGTGTTGTTATTTCGTGCATTTCCATTCTTGTGATGATAGGGTTGATGCGTGCGAAAAACAATGTGGGCCGCGAACTCGGATCAGATGCTATCATGGCCGACGCCCGATGCACGATGATCTGCATTTACATGTCGATTGTATTACTCGCAGCCAGCGCAATCTACGAGCTGACCCATATTGCGTATGTTGACGCCCTCGGCACGGCAGGGCTTGCGTACTTTTCCTTTACCGAGGGGAAGGAATGTTTCGAGAAAGCGAAATCGGATGCTCTGTGCGGATGCGAGCATGAACTGACTTGAGAAATGAATATATTGGCATTATGACATCTTCTATCTCTACTTGAATTACCACTGCCCTGAATTCCTCTGAATCACATTTGCTGCGCTACAGCATCATCATCCCCGCCCTCAACGAGGAGAAGCTTCTCGAAGGGATGTTGAAGCAATTTACGTCTGACATCATCCGGCAATACAACATTGAACTTGTTGTCAGCGATGGCGGCAGCACCGACCGCACGCTGGAGATTGCCCGCAAATATGCTCACGTGGTTGTTGAGAATACCGCAAAGATCAAGCAGACCATTTCGCTAGGCAGGAATGAAGGCGCAAGGCATGCATCCGGCCGGATATTCGTGTTTCTGAATGCTGACACGCTTGTGAAGGATGTTCCGCATTTCTTTCGTCGGATTAACGAGGAAATACAGACTGAGGGCCTTGCCGCCATCACATGCAGCGTTGAGATTTACCCGCATGAGAGAAGAACCATCGATACATACTATCACGGATTCTACAACCGGTTTTTCTACATGATGAACGTTGTGGGAATGGGCATGGGAAGGGGCGAATGCCACATCATGAAACGTGACGTGTTTGAGCAAGTGAACGGCTATGCGGCGAGAATTGCCGCCGGTGAAGATTATGATATGTTTCGCCGCCTTGAGAAAATCGGACGCATCAAGTTTCTGAAAGACGTGGTTGTCTATGAGTCTCCCCGCCGCTACCGCAAGTACGGCTACGCGTACGTTACGGCATCATGGTTCATGAACTTCCTTGCCGTGCAATTCCTTCGCCGATCCATTCTGGACGAGTGGAAGCCTGTACGGTAACCGGCAGCATTGCAACTGAGCCGCGCATTCCCTATCCTTCGTGCAACATCCCCTCACTGTACGCTTTCAGTTCTTTCCTCGATCATCTATGTCAACGAACAACACAGCCGAACTTGCTGCGCAGATAGTGTTGGAAGCATTTGAAGCCTTTGATGCCGCATTCCGGTCCATCACGCGCCGGGCAAAACACCGGTTCGAGCAGCGGGACTGGCAAGGCGGGAGGCATGATGCAATCGAGCGGCTGGATTCGTACGAACGTTCGCTCGATCAAGTTGTCAGGAAGCTTGATACCTCAATCGGGTCTCAGGCACGTGAAACGCCGTTGTGGGTTGATGCCAAGCCCCGGTTTGCAGCGCTGTTGGCGCGACGCTACGATATTGGCCGCGGTGAAACCTACTTCAACTCTGTAACGAGAAGGATGCTGCGTACCGTCGGCCTGAACCGCGACGTCGAGTTTTTCTACCTCCATCCGAAACCGCATGCGCCGTATGCCGTGGAGTCGGTGTACAAATCTTACTCGAGAAGCTTAGATACTGAGTCTCTCATCAGACTCATCCTCGATGATTGTTCCTTTGGTGTCGGATTTGAGGATCTTGATCGTGATGTCGGCCTCGTTGCACAGGAAATCGATCTGCATCTCTGGCCTGTAATCGGCGCCGAAAACTCCTTCTCAATAGATGTCGTAAAGGCGATCTTCTACCGCAACAAGGAAGCGTATATCGTCGGAAGGATCAACGCTTCCGACAAATCGTTTCCGCTTATTATTCCACTTGTCAACGGCGAGTCGGGAATTCATGTGGATACCGTGCTATTGGAGAAAGCGGAAGCCGGTATTGTTTTCAGTTTTGCCTATTCCTATTTCTTTGTGGATATCGAGCGATATGATGCGCTGATCCAATTTCTTCGCTCGATAATTCCGCAATCGCAAACGTCGGAATTGTACATCTCGCTGGGCTACAATCATCATGGCAAAACCGGATTCTATCGTGATCTTCACAGGTACGTTCACGTCTCGAAAGAACAATTCGTGATTGCACCCGGACTGGAGGGAGCCGTCATGAACGTGTTCACCTTACCGAATTACGGTTTCGTGTTCAAAGTCATTAAGGATCGCCCCTGCTTTCTTCGGTCCAACAATCAAACCTCGAAAGTCATCACGCAGGAAAGGGTTCGCTACCAGTACGGATTTGTTTCGCATCGCGATCCTGCAGGGAGAATGGTAAACACCCAGGAGTTTGAGAATCTGCGCTTCAAGAAGAAGCGTTTCACAAGCCAGGTGCTGGAAGAATTTCAACAGGCGGTGACGAGAAACGTGACGATTCTTGAAGACTATGTCATCATCAAACATGTGTATGTGCAGAGGAAGGTGGTTCCGTTGCCTCTGTATTTTCGTAACGAAAAGAATCCTGAAGCCATCCGTCATGTGTTGATTGACTTCGGATATTTCCTGAAGGATCTTGCTGCAAGCGGCGTTTTTCCCAGTGATTTGTTCAACACGTGGAACTACGGCGTCACGCAATGGGGGCGTGTTGTTTTGTACGACTATGATGATGTGTTGCCGATTGAGCGTATCAGGTTTCGCGAGAAGCCGCAGCCTCGTGATGAACTGCAGGAAAGCGAGCCCGAAGAAAACCGGATTCTTGCGACGGAAGATGATTTTTTCATGGACGAGATTGAGCGGTACTCCGGCATTCCGCATCCGCTGAGGGGCGTGTTCAAGTCGGTTCACGGCGATCTCTATACTCTTGATTTCTGGAAGAATCTGACCGGGAAGCTTTGCAAAGGAGAAATCTTCGACGTGATTCCGTATGACAGAGCGAAGCGCTTCCGGGGGGAGTGAGAGAATGCCCGATCAATCCATTCTTCTCTTCCGGGTGGATTCAACGGGCCCCCCTTTCTTGCGTGAGTGGGGCTTTTTATTGACTTTGTAGGCATATTTGGATATACTCGCTTGAGAACTCAACCTTCGATTTGAATGTTAGAAGAAGTGTGGGCGAACAACATTCTTCAGTTTTTAGTACTCTTTTGGGGATTCTTATGAGAAAGCGATTTTCGCTGTTGAGCGTCGGGTTGTTGGTGGTAATGAGTCTGGTGGCGGGAGCGTGGCTCAACCAGCTTATTTCGGGAGATAACATCTACGAACAGATCAATAAGTTCAAGGATGTTCTCAGCATGGCCCAAAAGAGCTACGTTGAGGATGTTGACACCAAAAAGCTCACAGAATCCGCAATCAAAGGAATGTTGGGAGAACTTGACCCCCATTCGGTGTACATACCTGCCTCGGAAATGCAGACCATCAAAGAACAATTCCAAGGCAGCTTCGAAGGAATCGGAATCGAGTTTGTTGTTCTCAACGATACGTTGATGGTAGTTACGCCTATCGTCGGCGGACCCAGCGAAGCGCTCGGCATCGAGGCGGGCGACAAGATTGTGAAGATCAATGATACTTCTTCGGTCGGGATTTCTCAAGATGCTGTGCCGAAGAAGTTGCGCGGCCCAAAGGGAACAAAGGTGAAGGTTTCCATATCGCGTGCCGGCATTGCGAATCAGCTCGATTTCGAAATTATCCGCGACAAGATTCCGTTGTACACCGTTGATGCGGCCTTCATGGTGAATGAAGAAGTTGGGTACGTAAGCGTTACGCGTTTTGCTTCAACAACACACTCCGAATTTGTGGAGGCGGTAAGCAAGCTGAAGCAGGAGGGTCTCAAACGGCTCGTGCTCGACCTCCGTTATAATGGCGGCGGGTATCTCGATCAGGCGTTCAAGATGGTTGATGAACTCTTGCCGAGGGGAAAGAAGGTGGTCTATACGAAAGGCCGTCTGCCGCAATTCAATGAAGAGTATCTCTCCTCCGGTTCCGCCAAGTTTGCGGATGTGTCTCTGGTGGTGATGGTAAACAACGTCTCAGCGTCCGCAAGCGAGATTGTTTCCGGAGCGGTACAAGATTGGGATAGGGGTTTGGTTGTTGGCGAAACCACCTTCGGCAAGGGGCTTGTCCAGCGCCAATTCGACCTTTCGGATGGGTCAGGCTTCAGGTTGACCACGGCACGATACTATACACCCAGCGGACGATTGATTCAGCGACCCTATTCTCAAGACAAAGCAAAATACCAGCGGGAAGCATTCGAGCAGAATGAGGAAGAAGGCGAAAACATAACACACACTGCCGAAAAGGATACCAACCGTCCAAAGTATAAAACTGCCGGGGGCAGGGTTGTGTACGGTGGCGGTGGAATTACACCAGACTATATTATCAAAGCCGAGCGGCTCGGCGAATATGCTGTACAGCTTCGCAGCCGTCAGGTGTACCTCGACTATGCCAACAAATACATGGATAGCAAAGGGGCTGAGTTGCGGAAAACCTATAGCAGCGACAGCAGGAAGTTTGCCCGCAATTTTGAAGTGACTGTTGACATGGTTGAAGGACTTCTCAGAGTTGCAAAGGCAAAGGGGATTGAATTCAAACAAGAATCGTACGAGAAGGATCTGCGTTACATTAAGGCCTTTACGAAAGCGAACATCGCGAGGGCAATCTGGGGGAATATTGGCTCATCGCGCGTGATGTTGCAGGAAGACAATCAGTTTGCAAAAGCCATGAGCTTGTTCCCCGAAGCTGAGAGAATTTCGAAAAATCTGACAAGCTTGAAGTAGTTTACACTTGCTACATCTCTCCCAAAACAGCATCGGATGTACCACGAACGGCCGTGCACTTGGTCGCATTGCCGTTTTTTTATTGATACTCGTGCTGCTCCCGTTTCCATCATCCAGCCAGCAACACACACCGGCCTCACATGTTCTTGTCGAAGGCGAGGACTTGATCTACAACGTCAGGTATGGGATATTTGACCTCGGGCAGGTAAGAATTAAGACCATTAAGAAGTTGAATTCGAACGGTACAGTTGCTTATCAGACAATAGCTTACATCGATTCATACAAGAAAGTACCTTTCGTAAAGCTGAATGCGGTTTTTGAGAGTCTGATAGATAGCGAAGTGTTTTCCCGGTTCTTCGTCGGGAAGAGCAGGGATGGTGATTACTGGAATTTTGGCCGCTATACTTTTGATTATGTGAAGAAACTTGCCTACCTCGAATCCGGAAGCAAGGATACGCTTGTTGAGAAGCGGGACACCCTCTTCCTCGACGGGAGCACGCAAGACGGGCTTTCGTTGTTCTTCTACGCCCGTGACCATTTGTTCTCCGGCAAAAGGCATGTTATTCCCGCCATAGTCAAAGAGAAGAAAGTCTATACAACAATCCAATTCCATGGTAGGTCACGCGCTGTGGAGTACGATCTCATTGACTACCCGGTAGATGCGGTAGGATTTGAGGGAACAATGGAATTTACCGGAATTTTCGGGCTCACCGGGGATTTTGAGGGGTGGTTCAGTAATGACGACGCCCGTATTCCCATTATTGCAAAAATGAAGGTGATTCTCGGAAGCGTAACGATTGAGCTTATGCAATGGAAAAGGGATGGTTGGAAGCCTCCCGTTGCGAAGAACTGACGCTATGACCATCATTTCCTACAGAGGTATCTCGCCAATAATTGATCAGACTGCATTTGTTGCCGAAGGAACCCGGCTGATTGGAGATGTAACGCTTTCCAAGGACTCAAGCATTTGGTTCAATTCGGTGCTCCGGGGTGACATTAATCGTGTTGAAATCGGGGAGAGAACCAACATACAGGACTGCTCTGTTCTCCATGTGACGGAGGAGTATCCCGTGATTGTCGGTAATGATGTAACAGTCGGGCATCGGGCAATCATTCACGGCTGCACAGTCGGCGATTGTTGTTTGATTGGGATGGGCGCCGTGATTCTGGATAATGCAAATGTTGGGTCGCACTCGCTTGTCGCAGCCGGAGCTGTGGTGTTGCAGAATTTTGTTGTGCCTGAAGGAGTGCTTGTTGCGGGCGTGCCCGCGAAAGTCATCCGCCCGTTGACGGAAGAAGAAAAAAGGCAAATACGTGAATCGGCGTTGCGCTACGTTGAGTACGCAAGGGGATATCGTTCATGAGACTGAAATTCTGGGGGACCCGCGGTTCAATACCAACTCCTGGGAAGGATACCGTCCGGTACGGCGGCAACACCCCCTGCGTTGAAGTCCGGTTGAAGAACGACAAGCTGGTGATACTCGATGCCGGCTCGGGCATTCGCGGCCTCGGCGAAGCCTTGACGGCAAAAGGGGAATCGGTCAACGCATACGTAATTATCGGACATCCGCACTGGGATCACATACAGGGGTTTCCGTTTTTCAAGCCCGCGTTCATTTCCGGAAACGAACTGACTATTATGGGTGCCCAATCGAAGGATGTTACGTTGCGGCGGATGGTTGCCGACCAGATGAACAAAATCTATTTTCCGGTTCAGCTCAACGAACTGAAAGCAAAGATAAACTTCCGCCCGCTCAGGGAAGGGAAGACGCAGATCTTCGACGCCGATCTGACGTCGATCTATGTAAATCACCCGTCGTTTGCTCTCGGCTACAGACTTGATGTGGGGGGACGCTCACTTGTCTACATCAGTGACAACGAGCCGTTTGATCGGGAAGTCGCACGCTCGCTCAAGAACGTCGAGAAAGTTATCACGGACAAGTACTCCGAAAGCAAAGGGGACCCGAACCAACGGATTTTCGATTTTGCCCGCGGTGCGGATATTCTGATTCATGATGCAACCTACACGCCGGAAGAATACGTGAATCGTGTCGGCTGGGGACACTCGCACTATCTCTTTACCTTGAAGGTTGCGGCAGAAGCTCAGGTGAAGAAACTGATTCTCTTCCATCACGATCCTTCACACAGCGACGAGAAAATTGACGAAATTGTCGAGACCTGCAAGAAGGAAGTGAAGAACCGCGACTACAAGTTTGAATGCTTCGCGGCGGAAGAAGGGATGGAGTTGCAGTGGTGATGAGTACTCAGCCTTCGCGTAACGCCGACGTTTCGGAGAAAATTCTTGACAATCGCTCCGATGCTGTTTATATTGCCGCAAGTTCGCAACGGCACTTCGCAAACCCTCACAACATTCCGGAACGCTGATGGAACGCGGCAAAGTCAAGTGGTTCGATGAGAAAAAGGGGTATGGCTTCATCGAAACAGAATCCGGGGGAGATGTTTTCGTGCACGTGAGCGGTCTGCAGAACAAGGAGTTGAAGAGTCTGCAGCCGGGTGCCGCTGTCGAGTTTGAAATCAAGACCGGTAAGAAAGGTCCCCAGGCAATGAATGTTGTTCTCGTATGAGAAGCGTTCAGTCCCAGAATGTCATGAACCCCGAGTATTGATGCTGCGTCGGGGTTTTGTTGTTTTTTCGATGAGAGAACCATGTCGTTTACTTTTTCGCCGGCTGACGTCAGAAGAATCGGCAAGTTACTAAACGCGCGTCCGAAAGTGATGGGCGCAAACTATCGCTATGAAGTGGGCGGAGCGGATCCGCATCGAAGGCTTGCCCTGGAAATTTTCCCGCAAATCCGTATCGGCAATGAGAAAGGGAATCTGATTTCCGTGTACACGGAATCGTCTCATTTGCAGTTACATTTCTGTTCGGGATTTGTTGTGAGCGAAATGCTCGGCGAGGTGACATTCATCGGGGAACACGACGGAAAACTCTCGGGCCTGATCATCGAAAAAGGAGGCGGATGTTCCTTGTACGCGAATGTCGATCGTGAATTGCTTTCCGGAGATTTCACAAAACTCGGCCCCGAAGTGATGTTGTCCGGGATTGCACTCTCACTGACGGACAGTATTCTGGAAGGGTCTGTCGCACCACCGAGGAAATCACGAACAAACCGGACTGCGGCGAGAAACAAAAGAAGAAAGTCAGGAAAGAGCAG
Organism: Bacteroidota bacterium; assembly: GCA_019637975.1. NCBI lineage: Bacteria > Pseudomonadati > Bacteroidota > Bacteroidota bacterium. The sequence goes on from JAHBUR010000003.1 coordinate 95,818, forward strand.
GGTGTGATAGCTGCGGTTACTGTGATTAACGCTCACCGCAAATACCGGCTTCCCAAGAAGCGGATTGAGCGGTACGTACAACGGGTTATGGGGAAAAGGAAGTCGGATATAACGGTCATTTTCATCGATTCACGCTACAGCAAGGCTATCAACACACGCTATCTGAACCATAATTACTCAACCGACGTTATAAGTTTTGCTCTCGAATCAACGCCGGTGTTGGAGGGCGAAATCTACGTTAATCTCGACAAGGCAAGAAAGCAGGCGCGTGAATACGGCGTAAGCCTTTCCAATGAAGCGGCCAGGCTTGTTATTCATGGTGCGCTTCACCTGATCGGGTATGACGATACGACAACGCGAACGCAGCGCGTACTGAAGAACATGGAAGATTTGCACGTACAGCATTGGTTTCCTTTGAAGAAGGAAAATGCGATATGAAAGAACGTGTCGTGGAAATATTGGTGATTCTCATGTCGGAGATTGAAGCAAACAAACGTCTCAGCGACATCGACCTTGAAGTCCTGAAGAGGAGGGGATACACGCAAACCGAGATCAGTGCTGCATTCAGTTGGCTGTATGATAACATGCCTGTTCAAGACGGCATTGTTGTGCGCGGGGCGCTTCCGGCAAAGGAGTCTCACCGCATTTTGCATGAGGCGGAAAAACTGATGATGTCCACCGAAGCGCAGGGCTACTTGATGCAACTCTGCGAAGTAGGACTGCTCGACAATCGTGATCTGGAAAATGTTATCGAACGGGCAATGATGTCCGGATTGGAACAGCTTACCATGTACGAAGTGCGGGAGATTGCAGCTTCAGTGCTGTTTGCGCGTCCAAGCAAGTGGCATGAAAGCCGTTCGATTCTTGATAACAACGATACTGTTCATTAATGGCAAAACGCAAAGCAGCAGTACCCTCAAACGGCGAAGTGCAGGTTGAGGAGAAGAAGAAGAAAACCGTGAGGGCGCGTGCAAAGAAGGCTCAACCGGAACCCGAAGCCGGCACATCGCTGATTATTGTCGAGTCTCCCTCCAAAGCAAAAACCATCAACAAATATCTCGGCAAGAACTACTTCGTCGAGGCATCGGTGGGTCACATCAAAAATCTCCCCAAAAGCAAACTGGGCGTTGATGTGGAAAACGGGTTTGCTCTTTCGTACGAAACAATCAAAGGCAAAGACGAAGTGTTGGTCAAACTGCGCCAGCACGCGGCAAAAGCATCAACCATTTATCTTGCCACCGACCCTGACCGCGAAGGCGAAGCCATTGCATGGCATCTGGCCAAGGAAATTGAAGACGTCAACACGAATGTATACAGGGTATTGTTTCACGAAATTACCGAGCGCGGCATCACCGAAGCGATGGAGAATCCGAGCAAGATCAACAAGAGACTCGTGGATTCACAACAGGCTCGCCGTGCCATGGATCGGCTCGTCGGATATAAGGTGACACCGTTTCTCTGGAAGACGATGTTTTTTGGTGTTCTCTCGGCAGGCCGTGTTCAATCGGTTGCAGTCAGGCTTGTCTGCGAGCGAGAAGAGGCGATACGGTCGTTCATTCCCGAAGAATACTGGTCAATCGTTGGCGAATTCGAGGTACAAGGAAGCGACCCGTTTCTTGCCAAGCTCTTCAAAGTTGCCGGTGCAGATCCAAAGATCGGCGACACGAAAACTGCCGAGGGGTATGTCAACGACATCAACAAGCAGAAGTACCGCATTGCTGATGTTCAACGCAAGCCTGTCAAACGCAATCCTCCCGCACCATTTATTACCAGCACTCTGCAGCAGGAAGCTGCCCGCCGTCTCCGGTTCAACGCAAAGCGTACCATGATGCTTGCGCAGAAATTGTACGAAGGTCAGGACCTTGGTGATGAAGGCCGGGTCGGGTTGATTACTTACATGCGAACGGATTCAACCCGGCTGAGCGATGATGCCGTTCGGGACGTTCGTGAGTTCATCTTTTCCAACTACGGAAAGGAGTATGTTCCCGAGACGCCCCGACAATTCAAGAAGGGGAAGAGTTCGCAAGATGCGCACGAGGCAATCCGCCCGACATCAATCAAATACACGCCGAAGTTTGTCAAACGCTTTCTCGACAAAGACATGTATGAACTGTATGAGTTGATTTGGAACCGGTTTGTTGCGTGCCAGATGAATCCGGCAGTATTCGAGCAAACCACCGTCGATGTTGCGGGAGGAGACTATCTTTTCCGGGCAACCGATTCCATTCCGAAATTCCGGGGCTTCCTGCAGGTGTATGATGATATTGTGGATGAATCGGAAAAAGATACCGAAAGTGACCAGGACCCGAAATCGAAGCTTCCGGATAATTTGAAGCAGGAAGACAAAGCCTCGTTGACGAACATCCTTCCCAACCAACATTTCACAAAACCTCCGGGGCGGTATACCGATAGTTCGCTTATTAGAGAACTCGAAGCGCTTGGCATCGGACGTCCGAGTACATATGCAATGATTGTTGATACGATTCAGGCGCGAAAATACGTCGAGTCGAAAGAACGACGCCTGTATCCGACTGAACTCGGGATGACGGTGAACAGGATTCTGACTCGAAGCTTTCCTCATCTCTTCAATGTTGAGTTTACGGCGAAGATGGAGGATGAACTCGAAACGGTTGCTACCGGCGAGCAGTCCTATCAGCAGGCGATGGAGGATTTCTATCATCCGTTTATGGATGACCTTGCTGCTGTCGACAAGACTGCCGGGGACATCAAGAAGTCGCTTCAGGAATCCACCGATGAGTTGTGCGAAGTGTGCGGCAAGCCGATGATTATCAAGTGGGGGCGCAACGGCCGGTTTATGGCGTGCAGCGGTTATCCAAAATGCAAAACAACAAAACCGCTCAAGGAAGATCAGGATGCATTAAAGCACGCCGTAGGGGTGAAGTGTGATGTGTGCGGCGCGGATATGGTGGTGAAGGGCGGAAAGTTCGGGGCGTTTCTCGGCTGTTCGCAATACCCGACCTGTACCAGTACTCGCCCGATTGGCATTGGCGTGAAATGTCCGAAGTGCAAGGAAGGTGATGTGATTGAGCGGAAAACGAAACGGAAGCGTTCCTTTTTTGGATGTTCAAAGTATCCGAATTGTGACTTTGCATCGTGGGACAGGCCTGTTCTCCGCCCCTGCGATACATGCGGAAATCCCTACATGGTTCAGAAGTTCACACAAACCCGGGGCGATTTTCTGTTGTGTCCCGCCTGCAAAGCCGAAGTGGCAAAAGAAGAAGTCAGCGAAGAGGTTGCCGGTTAACCACGTGCACTTCGCAAGGTGATGCAAGAATACGTCCGCACATTTCTGTCCTCGCTCGGGGGAGAGCGCAACTACTCACCCCATACCGTTGCGTCGTACGAAGACGATCTCCGGCAGTTTGCCGATTTTCTGAGGAGACATTTTTCCGATTCAGGTGTTGCAGTAGCGAAGGTTGATCAGGTCACTATCCGGTTGTTTCTTCATGACTTGGTAGAACAGGGATTTTCACGGCGCAGCATTGCAAGGAAACTCGCTTGTCTGAAGTCGTTCTTTCGATATTTACGCAAGCAGAAAATCGTTCCAACAAACCCGGCGACATCGGTTCAATCGCCGAAATTAAGCAAGCCGCTGCCTTCTGTTCTGAGCGAGGCGGATGTGTCGGCATTGATGGAGCAGCCGGACATCTCCACACCGGAAGGAATGCGTGACCGTGCGATACTCGAGTTGTTCTATGGATCGGGAATACGTTTGAGCGAGTTGATAGGCCTCGATTGGAAGGATGTCAATCTTTCCGATGCAACACTCAAGGTGACGGGCAAGGGAAGCAAGCAACGAATCATTCCGTTGGGGCGGCAAGCAAAGCAGTCACTGAAGCAATACTCGAAGTCGCGTCATCACATTTTGCACGGAAAGTTTCACGACGAAACGGGAGGGGCTGCCGTCTTTATTACGCTGCGCGGCAAGCGGCTTTCTCCCAAAGCGGTAAATGTTCTGATGAACAGGTATATTGGCCGTGTTTCTGAAATCAAGAAGAAGAGTCCGCATGTGTTGCGTCACAGCTTTGCAACACATTTGCTCGATCATGGGGCAGACCTGCGTGCGGTGAAAGAGCTGCTCGGGCACGAGAGCCTTGCAACAACGCAGATATACACGCATGTAAGCGTAGAGCGTCTCAAGAAAGTGTACACTCAGGCACATCCGAAAGCATCCTAATTCCACAACTTATTGGCAAGTGAAAGGAACCTACCATGGATATTAATTTCACGGCACGACGGTTCAGAGCTCATTCCGAGATCAAGGAATATGCAATTGAAGAAGTGAAGAAGTTGCAGAAGCTGTACGACGGCATTGTGCGGGCCGATATTATTCTGTTTTACGAGCGGGGTGTCAATAGCGTGAAGACTGCCGAGATCGGACTTCATGTGTACGGAACAAAATTGCTCGCGCACCACGGTTCCAACGATTACATCAAATCCATCGACAACACAGTAGAGAAACTGGGAAGACAACTGAGCAAATATAAATCAAAATTGCGCGGGAAAGACAAGACGAAAGTGCGTCGAATTCAAGAAAAAGTGTGAACGCCTTTGGGAGTACACGGGTGAAAGCAGACAAGAACAGAGAAACGCGCAAGAAGTATATTACGGTACGCTCATTTTTTGAAGCGAACCAGGAGCGGTTCAAGCTCCGGCTGCTGAACGGGGATGACGGGTTTGACAATCAGATAAACGACAGAAATCTTCATCGCCCGGGGCTTGCGCTTGCCGGTTACGTTGAATTGTTCACATTCGACCGTGTGCAGATCATCGGAAACACGGAGGTGAACTATCTCAAATCGTTGCCCCCGGAAAAGCGCCGCTCGGCATTCTCGAAATTGCTGGAATTTAAGATTCCGTGCATTGTGTTGACGGATAACAATACGCTGGAACCGGAAATGCTGGACGTGGCTGACCGGAAGCATGTTCCGATATTCGGGACATCGTTCGAGACAACAAAGATATCGTACTTCATTGCGGACTTTCTGGACGATCAATTCGCTCCGCAGATTGTCTTGCATGGCTCGTTTGTTGATGTGTACGGAATCGGCGTTTTGCTTATCGGGCGATCGGGTATCGGCAAAAGTGAAATTGCGCTCGATTTGGTTGAACGAGGCCATCGCCTCGTGGCCGACGATGTTGTCAACGTTACGCGCAAAGGAGAGGGAATCCTTATGGGATCGGGAACCGATCTCGTAAAGCACTTCATGGAGATTCGCGGGTTGGGACTCATCGATGTTCGCAGTATGTTCGGGATTCGTGCCATTCGCTTTCAGAAGCGAGTTGAAATTATCATTGAGTTGGAGGATTGGAAGGCCGGGCAGGAATATACACGAACGGGGTTGGATGATGAAACGGTTCCTGTTCTTGAAGTGGAAATTCCCCACGTGCGTTTACCTATTTTCCCTGGTAAAAACGTCACCGTCATTACCGAGGTGATCGCTTTGAACTACTTACTTCGCCACTACGGATACGACGCGGCGAAAGAGCTTGCCAAGAGATTGGAGGGGACGATCGCGGAAAAGAAGAAGAAGGGGAACAGGGCCATCAACTACTTTGAGCACGATTTCGAGTAGAAGGGGCATATTTGCCTACGTGAAAGAGCGTACGCGTTTCTCCCCGGGGAAAAATCGTTAAAAAACTCTAATACCGAAAAAACACCTTGACAAATCATGAGGGTTTTTTTATAATTTCACAGCCCGTAAAGAGTTGCACGCCCCAACACCTTGTTTTTCAGTTCTTCTTTTTTTCTGATTCCAAGGACCAAACGCCAACGTAGGCATCCAATTTGTATAATCTATGCTTCGGGGAGAGACACAAATTCACTGAAGCATGAAGCAAACACGAGAGGTGTCAGTGCTACGGAAGATCAAGATTTTTTATTTCTCTGATTCGACGCTCGGCTATCACGAAGTCAAGTATTTCAAAACCAAAGCTCTGCTTTCTGTAGTTGTACTTGGATGTGCACTCTTCGGTGCATTCTATGGAATCAACTACCTTCTGGGCGATCCGCTCAACGTCACACACCAAAACAATCTTGCCACCGAGAACACCGTTCTTAAAGATCAACTCCGGCAATTGACGGCAAAGGCAGCATCAGTTCAAAAGAATCTGGTCGAGCTTGCAAATCACAGCAATCAACTTCGTTTGATGGTTGATCTGAAAACGATCGACTCGGAAACACGGAAAGCCTCGGTTGGCGGCTCCTTGAATACTGCCGAGTTCGGGTTTCTTGGTCGTGAAGCCGGAACCCTTCTGGCAAGTTCATACGACATCCTTTCGAAGTTGGAACGCGAGGTACGACTTCAGAAGAAAAGTTACGAAGAAATCAACAGGCAGTATGTTGCAAACCAGACCAAGTTCAAACATTTGCCCGCCATCAAGCCCGCGCAAGGACCTTATTCGATAAATGGTTTCGGTATGAGAGTACATCCGGTGCTGGGAGTATGGAGAATGCATGAGGGGGTCGATATCATAGCAGATATTGGCGCGCCAGTGTATGCGGCAGGCGACGGCATGGTTCGCTTTGCAGGAAGGACGATGGGCGGGTACGGCTCCGTAGTTGAGATCGACCACGGATACGGTTATACTACACTGTATGCCCATCTCTCGAAGGTTCAGACAAGACAGGGTGCGCGCGTGAAGCGGGGGGAACTTATTGGACTGGTCGGTCGTTCGGGTTTGGTGAGCGGGCCGCACCTGCATTACGAGGTCCGCTTGAACGGACGGCAGCAAAACCCGGTTGATTACTTCTTCGATGACGTGGATGCGACCCGTTACCGTGCGCAGCTGGCGAATGCAAAGTGAACGTAGTGTTAATTACTTTAGAAAGGAAGTGGTACAGCGTTGATTTGGACGATGGAACTTGCTTCGTATTTGGATGATGCTCCATGGCCTGCGACGAAGGAAGAGTTGATTGATTACGCGGTTCGAACCGGCGCGCCGGTTGAGGTTGTAGAAAATCTCCAGGAATTGGAAGACAGCGAAGAGCCGTACGAAAGTATGGAAGAAATCTGGCCCGATTATCCGACGGATGAAGACTTTTTCTTCGAGGATGAGGGAGAATACTAACCTGCACTACCTCCCTTGATACACTTAGAGCAATCCACCATTGGTGCAACCCATTCCGAGTGGTCGGGATGGGTTTTGTGTTTCTTTACCGTACCTTGCCATGAAGGCTGAACGCGCCCGAACATATCGAGTCCTGAACCGCTGCTTCGGATACCTTCCTGCTGCGGCTCTGTGCTTGAACGTACTCGCCGTGCTTTCAATACTCTTGCCCTCCTCCACTCTGGCGCAGGTCATTCCTTCTGATTACGAAATAGCCTCCATCAGGTTCGAAGGGAACGAGACCTTCAGCAACAACGAGTTGCTGCAGCAAATTCAAACCAGGGAAACGCCCGGTTTCATCAACAAGTTTCTTCACAACAGCATAAGTGAACGACTGGGAAGGAAGAGTGAGTTTCTCGACGAGCGGATGCTCGCTGAAGATCTCGATCGCCTCCGACAATTCTACAAAGATCACGGGTTTCAAGAAGTGAAGATCGACAGCCTCCTCTCGTTCACCGAGCGTGAACGTGTCATGGACGTCGGTATCCGCATTAATGAGGGATATCGTTCTGTCATCGATACTCTTGTTTACAGAGGAATTGTTGATGTCCCGCCGGCAGTTCTCGAAGAAATCATATCAGACAGCAAAATTGCGGTTGGCGATCCGTTCAACAAGGGCCTCATCGAGGAGGATGTTCGGCACGTTCTCCAGGTTCTTAAGAATAACGGCCACGGGCAAGCAGCTTTTGCCCGACAGCATTCTACGATAACGTATTACACGAGTACACGCAATTTCAGTGTGGTTCTGCAATTTGAACTCGGTAAGTTCCATCGGTTCGGGGAGATTACGGTTCAGCAAGAACTGGATCCTATCAGGGAGGATATCCGGGAAGAAGATGTTCTGCGCCAGCTCGATTACACACCCGGCGAGGACTTCAGTCTCGATAAACTCAAGGCCAGCGAGCGCAATCTCAATCGAATCGGCATTTTTGACCGCGCTTGGATTGAGACCGCGTTTCCCGACGCTGCCCCCAATCCTGAATCGATCCATGTGACGACACATGTCAAGATTCGTCCCCGCGACAAACACGAGCTTGCTCCGGAGGTTCTGTTCGGCAGTGACGACAACAATAACTTCACACTCGGAACCGGTATCGGCTATACGAACAGAAACTTTCTCAGCGGAGCACGGACGTTCACCACGCATCTTCGCTTTCGGACGCGGAATTTCAGGGATTTTCCTGATGTGTTTAACGCGAACAACAATGCAATTGCCAACGCCGACCTGACCTTTGAACTCATCCAGCCGTACATTTTTTCGAACAAGATCAGGGGCTCGTGGTCGTTTTCGGCAATTGTGGACAAGCAGACTTTCTACATCAACCGCATTCTGCAAAACAAGTTCGGCTTCGTCAACAGGTTTGCGGAGTTCACAACGGGATATCTCGATTGGACAACACAGCTTGTCAGCCTGGAGAAGAAAAGCTCGATAGCTATTGACTCGACAAATCTTGAGGTGCTACGCGGCCTTCGCGATCTTGAATTGCAGGATTCGCTTCAGCAATTCAACTCGATTCTCTCATTTACAATCCAACGGGATATGACGGATGATATTTTTTCACCATCCCGCGGGTTCTTCCATTCTCTCACATTGGAGGAATCCGGCTTGCTTCCTCTCATTCTCCAACGGTGGCGGCCTGATTTGCCGTTCACGCAGTTCTATCGAACAAGTTTCCTCCTTCGGTGGTATCTTGATCTCACCGGAAGCAGCCGGTTTTCCATTCTCGCACTCAAGCTGAAGGGCGGCTACGAAGGCAAGTACGGCATGAGTTTCTCTGATTCCACAAGAACTATTCCGCAAACTCATCGCTTTTATGCCGGAGGCGGCGGCAGCGTCCGCGGGTGGCGCTCGCGTGATTTAGGTATTGGAGGAAATCCGCAGTTGGGGGGCAATGTTCTCGCCGAGGGAAGTCTGGAACTTCGAACGAATGTTCTGCAAAGTTTAAGGGACGATTTCTGGGACAAACTGTGGACGGTGCTTTTTATTGATGTCGGAAACGTGTGGGCGGAAACGAGAAATCTGCAGGTTCGAACTACCGCCATTGCAGCCGGGTTCGGAATCCGGTACGATACGTTCTTCGGTCCGTTTCGGATTGACTACGGAATTCAGATCCACGACCCGCGAGGCAGCGTCAGCGGAAAGAACTGGGTAACGCAGCGGAAGTTCTGGAGTGAGACACTCCGCCTCGGCGTACTCCATTTCGGCATCGGTCACGCCTTTTAATAATTGGACGAACTATGTGGCATCGGGTTATCGGGCAACAACGTGTTAAGAACATTCTGCTCAGCGCATTGCGCACCGGGCGGCTGCCGCACGCCTATTTGTTCGCAGGGAACGAAGGCGTCGGCAAGGATGCAATGGCTCTCGAGCTTGCGCGCGCGCTTCATTGTGAAAAGGAGAAAGAAAACGCCTGCGGGGAATGTGCCTCATGCCTGAAGTTGAACACGCTTCAGCATCCCGATGTCAAGCTCATCACCGCATTGCCCGTGGGGAAAAGCGAAAAAAGCGACGATCCGCCGATGGAAAAACTCACTGCGGCGGATGTTGAATCTGTTCAGGAGCAATACAGACGTAAAGGCGAAAATCCGTATCACCGCGTAGCGATAGCGAAAGCAAACATCATTAAGATCAACAGTATCCGGGAAGTTCGCCGCGAGTCGGCAATGAGCTCGTTGTACGGCGGAAAGAAAGTATTCATCATTTCCAACGCCGACGAAATGGGCGATGAGGCGTCCAATACGTTGCTCAAAACTCTTGAAGAGCCGCCCGGTGATACGCTTCTCATTCTTACAACATCCCGCCCCGAAACGTTGCTGCAAACAATCATCTCACGATGTCAGCTTGTTCGTTTTGACCCGTTGACAGAACTTGACATCCGGGCTGCGCTGATGGAACGCGAGCTGGTTGATGATCTCAAGGCAACGCTGGTGGCACGACTCGCTAACGGCAGCTACGTCCGTGCATTGGAATTGTTGAAGGATGATGTAGCGGCATTGCGGCAGGATGTTGTGAATTTTGTCCGGACAACGCTTACGGGCAACGCTGTGGCTATCTCGGAACAGGTTGAGCAGTTGGCATCATCGAAGGACCGGGAGTTTGTTGTTCGTTTCCTGACGCTTATGCTTGTATGGTTTCGTGATGCTTTTGTGCTGCTCCAGGGCGGCAGCATTATCAATCTCGATCAGCAAGATGATCTGAAGAGATTCACTGCGAAATTTCCGGATGCGAACCTCAATGGCGTAATGAATGCCGTTGAACAGTCTATTTCTCTTATCTACAAAAATGGCTACATTCTTCTCACGCTTATTCAGCTTACAGTGAGGCTGCGGCGTGCTATCCTTGAACAATCATTGCAACGGATATAAACGGCATCAGGTTCCATGGCTGAATGTATTCTGGTTACTGCCGCACTACCATACGCTAACGGGCCCATCCATCTCGGACATTTGGCGGGAGCGTACCTGCCTTCCGATATCTACGTCCGGTTTCAAAGGCTGAAGGGTCGTGAGGTCGTCTTCATCTGCGGCTCCGACGAACACGGCGTTCCCATCACGCTTACTGCGGATAAGGAAGGCATCACTCCGCAGGCGGTTGTCGATCGGTATCACGCGATGAACAAAGCGGCGTTTGAGAGGTTCAGCATGAGTTTCGACAACTACTCGCGGACTTCGTTGCCTTTGCATCACGTGACTGCATTGGAATTCTTCCTTGATTTCCATAAACGAGGGATTCTGAGGGAGAAGAAGGAACGGCAGTTTTTCGATCCAAAAGCAAACATGTTTCTTCCTGACCGTTATGTGGAAGGAACGTGCCCCGTGTGCAGCAACCCGGAAGCCCGCGGCGATCAATGCGAACGTTGCGGATCGTATCTGAATCCGACCGAACTGATCAATCCGAAAAGCAAAATCTCGGGCGAAGTTCCCGTGTTGCGCGAAACGTCGCACCTCTACTTTCCTCTGGGGGATTACCAGAAGAAACTGGAGTCGTATATTGATGCCCGCAACAAGCGCGACGGATGGAAAGACAATGTGCTGAAGTACTGTCAATCATGGTTCAAGGAGGGCTTACAGGATCGCGCCGTTACGAGGGATTTGGATTGGGGGGTCAAGACTCCGCTGCCCGGCTATGAGAGCAAAGTTCTGTACGTTTGGTTTGATGCCGTGCTGGGCTATATCTCATCCACGAAGGAATGGTCGCAGCGTATAGGCAAGCCGGATGAGTGGAAAAAATTCTGGCTCGATGAATCGACGAAGTATGTGGCATTTATCGGGAAGGATAATGTTGTGTTTCACTGCATCGTTTTTCCCGCAATGCTTATGGCGTGGAACGAAACGCATCCGAAGAAATATGTGTTGCCCGGGAATGTGCCCGCCAACGAATTTCTCAACTTCGAGGGTCAGAAGTTTTCAAAGAGCCGCGGCATCGGAATTGACGTGCAGGATTTTCTTGAACGGTTTCCGGCCGATCCGCTTCGCTACTACCTGGCCTCATCCTTGCCGGAGTATCGTGATTCGGATTTCTACTGGAAGGATTTTCAGTCGAAAAATAACAACGAGCTTGCCGATATTCTTGGGAATTTTGTCAATCGAACACTGGCGTTTGCCGGCAGAACATTCAACGGTGTTGTGCCCGAACGAGGTGACATTACATCGCTCGACCAAACCATCCTTGATGCGCTGAAGGCGACTCCGACCGCGGCCGGACAGTGCTTTGAAGAATATCGTTTTCGTGACGCATTACTGGAAGTGATGAACCTTGCCCGTGCCGCGAACAAGTATTTCAATGACAGCGAGCCATGGAAAACAGCAAAATCCGACACCCCGCGTTGTGCGACTACTATCAACGTGAGCATACAGATTGCCCGCTCGCTTGCTGTGTTGATGTTTCCATTTATTCCTTCTTCATGCGAGAAAATCTGGCGCATGCTTGCGCTTGAAGGAGCGGCCGCAGCACAGTCGTGGGGCTCTGCCGGGTCGGCTGTAATTCCCTCCGGCCACAAATTAGGCACACCCGAGATTCTCTTCACCAAAATTGAGGACGACGTGATTGAACAGGCAATTCGCGAGACTACAAATCAACAACCGGCACAGGCACCGGCCGCGGCAGCAAAGCAGGTTGAGGAGGAACCGTCGATCACCATCGATGATTTCAAGAAAGTAGAACTGCGAGTCGCGAAGATACTTGAATGTGAGGCGGTCCCGAAATCGGAAAAGCTGCTCAAGCTGCAGGTGGAAATCGGCAAGGAAAAAAGGCAAATTGTCGCCGGCATCGCAAAACACTACAAGCCGGAGGATCTCATCGGCAAAAGTGTTGTGGTGGTGTACAACCTGCAGCCTGCAAAGCTGATGGGTCAGGAGTCGAAAGGGATGATTCTCGCGGCATCGGATGACGATGGCAGGCTGTTCGTTGTTTCCCCTTCGGGCGAAATAGCCAGCGGAAGCGTAGTTCGTTGATTCAGAACGTTCCGCTATTTTGTGTAGTGAAAGAGAATCGGAAGCAGAATATAGGCTGCACTCATACCCGAAACAATTAATGCAGCCATTGAGCCTACAGCCCAGAAGAACATCTTGATATCGCCATCCCGCTCTCCGGACACGTTCAGGGCTTTGCGAAAGCAGAACGCGGCGACAGCAAGTCCGATGAGTGCCAGCATTCCGAAAAGGACGGAAAGAGTAATGTCGAGAGTCGCCATAACAAATTGAGAGATACGTGACGTCCAAATATATGAAAAAAATGAAACAGTACCGGCTGAGTCTGGTCGCAGCATTTGTTGCTGTCTCCCTATTGGGATGTTCCGGGGATTCGGATCCTCGCACGAAGGATATTGATACCCGGCTCGCCCGGCTGGAGAGAGTGCAAATAAACTTCGATGCCCGCGGGTTTTCGCAGCAAACGAAAGAACTGCTCATGACGCTCATGGAAGCGGGCCAGTTGTTGCATGAGGCATACCTGTATCAATACGCGCCGGAAGGCATTGAAATACGCGACAGCCTCAGCAGACAAGACGGTGATCTGAGCAATAAGCTGCTTCGACTCGTCGAGAGGAACGGCGGCCCTTATGACAAGATGGATGACTTCACAAATTTTGTCAACAACATGCCCAAGCCTCCCGGCTCGGGTTTCTATCCCGCAGATCTGACGAAAGAGGAGTTTGAAGGCTACCTCGCCCGGTACATGCATCGATCGAAGGCCTTGATGAGTCCGTACACGGTTGTCAGGCGTGACAACGGCGGACTGAAGGCGATTCCTTTCCACGAGGAATACGCGCAATACGTAGTCCCCGCAGCCGAGCTGCTGAGAAAAGCAAGCACGCTGACCGACAATGCCAGCTTCAAGAGATTTCTCGAGTTGCGAGCCAAGGCATTGCTTACCGATGACTACTATGACAGTCACGTGGCCTGGCTTGACGTTATCGATTCGGATATTGATCTTCTGATGGCTCCCGATGAAGTGTACGACGACGGGTTGATGGGGTTGAAGGCATCGTATGAAGTTTCTGTGATGGTGAAGGATTCTGCCGCAAGCGCAAAAGTGGACTTTTTCGGCAGCTACCTGAACGAGCTCGAAATGAATCTGCCGATTGACGAGAAATATAAGAGCCGTTCCGTGACGCTAAAATCGCCGATGTACGTTGTCAACGACATTTTCCGCGGGGGTGATATCGCCACAGGGTACCAGGCCGTAGCCACAACATTGCCTAACGATCCGATGGTCCGGAATACAAGGGGGACCAAAATCATCTTCTGGAAGAACATGATGGTGGCGCGTGTCGAGAAGATCATTCTGCCGATAGCCTATGAGCTCATTTCCTCCGACCAGATCGGATACGTTTCGACCCAAGGCGTGTTCAGCAACACCATCATGCACGAGCTATGTCATTCCGTCGGCCCCATCTTTGTCCACGGTACAGGGGACACGCTTTCCGTGAACGAGGCGCTCAAGGAACACTACACAACCATCGAAGAAGCGAAAGCCGATGTCGCCGGGTTGCATTCGATGCGATACTTCGTCCGGAAGGGGATTCTCGGGAAGGAAATGGAACAGATTCATGCGGTGTCTGCGCTTGCATCGATTTTCCGCACCATCCGTTTCAGTACAACGGAGGCGCATGCAAAAGCCTCACTCTGCGCGTTGAACTATCTGCGCAACGCCAACGCAATCCGGTTTGATCCAAACACGAAGAGATGGTCGGTGATATTTGACAGATTCGGGCCCGCTGTTGCCGACCTTGCCGGGGAACTCCTGTTGCTTGAAGCTACGGGAGATTTCGAGGGAACGGTGAAGTTTCTGAATCGATGGTCGGCAATGTCGATCGACGTGGAACAATCGCTTCGGCGATTGGATCATGTGCCGGTTGATATTGAGCCGGTATATCACGTGAAGTGGAAATGATATGGCAAAGCGACACCCCGGCCTTGTACCGTTATCACACGATCATCATCACGGACTTGCGCTCGCCATCCGGTTGCAGCAAGGGAACAACGCACTTCTGAACGACGGATGGACCCACGATAGGGTTGAACAGGCGAAACGGGTACGGCATTTCTACGAGCACGATCTGCGTCGGCATTTCAAGTCCGAAGAGGAGGTTGTGTTTCCGCTGATGAGCCGCCATGCTCCCGGTTCGTCATTGCTGATTGTCGAGTTGATTCGTCAACATCGCGAGATGGAGCGGCTGATTGATATGCTTGACCATCTTGAAGGAGATCAGTTGGAAAAGAATCTTACAGCATTAGGCGAAGTTCTTGAAAAGCACATTCGCAGCGAAGAGCGTGAATTATTCGAGATGATGCAGCAACAACTCACTGCTGATCTTCTTGATGAGATCGGAGAAGGTGTCAAGAAGTCGTTGAGAGCTGACTGAAACAAGCGCCGCGCATATCCAATAGTACTTCTCACAATCGAATCATCCCCGATGGAAGATAAGCAACTGACCATCCTGATTTCTGAAGATGAAGTCGATATCAACAACCTTCTCACACTTGTTCTTCAACTCGAGAACTTCAACGTCCTTCAGGCTTTCGACGGGCTCACGGCTTATGAAACATTCCTTGCCCACAAGGATGAAATTGATTTGGTGGTAACAGATCTCGGCCTGCCAAAAATGGGCGGAGTGGAGTTAATTGAAAAAGTGCGGGGATTGAAGCCCACGGTGAAGATTATCGGCGCAAGCGGGTTTGGCAGAGTGAACGTTCGCGAAGAAGTGATGAAGGCCGGAGCCGATGAATTCATGCCGAAGCCGTACATTACGGCAGATTTGCTTCTTCTTGCCAAGAAACTCCTCGGTCGTTCCTGATGAGATTCCACACCGAATACCTCTGGTTCAACACCAAAACGCAGCGTGAGTACATCAATATCACTGAAACGGTGGAGGATATTGTTCGTAAGAGTGGTGTGAAGGAAGGCATGGTGTTGGTGTCGGCAATGCACATCACAGCCGGCGTGTACGTCAATGATGCCGAGGCCGGACTGATTCAGGATATAGACGAGTGGCTCGACCGGCTGGCCCCGTTCAAGTCCGGCTATCGCCACCACCGTACCGGAGAAACCAACGGCGATGCACATCTGAAAAGTCTGATTATCCATCATGAAGTCATCGTTCCCATCACAAACGGAAAACTCGATTTCGGTCCGTGGCAGCAAATCTATTATGCCGAGTTCGACGGGCAGCGCCGCAAAAGAGTTATTGTGAAGGTGATGGGAGAATAGATTGCAATTCGTGCCGGCCTTCAGTAGATTTTCAGTTGAACACCATCCTCATTGAATTCAATACATATTCAGGCAGAGTCATGAACTATCAGGCAAGAATGTTTGCTGTTCTTTTCGCCATCTGTCTTGTTCTGGCGCCCGGCGTTGCGCAAGTAAACGGACAAGGAACTCTGGGAATCCAGGTAGACGTTGCCCGCTTCCGCGGAGATGACCTCCGCAGCTACGTGGAGGTGTACTACGCTTTTCCTCAACGGTCTCTGACATATACTCAGAGCCCCGAAGGTTTCAGGGGCGGGGTCGAGTTGCTCGTGGTCGTACGATCGAAGGACTCTATTCACTTTGCCGACCGTTTTGTGATGCCGCACGTGACACAAGATACGGTGGCGGGCAGCATGAATCTCGTCAGCTTGTCCGGAATGATGTTACCCGATGGCAACTATACATTGACTGTGTCAGGAAAGGATGTCAACAACCCGTCACGCAGCGACAGTGTGGCGGTACAGATTGCGGCCAGAGTACCGCCTGCGAACAATGTCGTCCTCAGCGATATCGAATTTGCATCCAACATCAAAAAAGGTGAAAAGGTCTCGCCGTTCTTCAAGAATACTCTCGAGGTAATCCCCAATGTCGACGGAGTGTTCGGCAACGGAAAGAACTGCTTCTTCTACGCCGAGGCGTACAACCTGCTTGCAAACAACGAAATGTCCGACTTGACATTGAGGACGACCGTATTGAATGCAATCGGAAAAGAGGTGATTTCACGGGAACGCCCCCGCAAGCGGAGCGGTGAATCGACAGTGCTTGTGGACAATATCGACGTCTCAAATCTCACGAGTGGCACATATACTCTAATGCTCTCCATCGACGATTCGAGCAAGAAGACCTTGACAACAAGCTGGAAAAAGTTCTTCGTCTTTAACGATGCAATGGGAATAGACTCATCACTGCTTGCGCTGGATCCGACCCTGGCTGTGACGGCGTATTCCACAATGCAAGAGGCGGAACTTGATAATGAGTTCAAGCGTACGCGCTGGGAGGCTCGTGACATTGAGAAGGACCAGTATGCAAAGTTGAAGGGCGCTGAACCAAAGCGGAGATTCTTGGCGGATTTCTGGTCGAAACGCCCGGTCGGTGCCCGTGAAGTATATTTCCAACGTGTGAACGCCGCAAACTCGGCATACGCGAGCATGGGAATCGAGGGCTATCGCAGCGATCGCGGGAGAGTCCACATCACGTACGGTCCCCCGGACGACGTTGATCGCCATCCGAACGAGGCAGGAACAAAGCCGTATGAAATTTGGACGTATAACAATATTCAAGGCGGAGTGATTTTTGTTTTCGTTCAGCGCCAGAACAGCGGCGACTACGAGTTGATGCATTCAACTCACCGCAGCGAATTAAATGACGAAAACTGGATGCGCTACGCCCGCACAAATTGAGCATGAGGGGAACGTGATGCTTGAAGCCGCCCGATGAAGGCGGCTTCTTTGTTCCATGCAGATCGGTTAGATTGTAACTTGGAATCGAATTATGTAAGTTAGCCCAAGCGTTTTCTTCCATGAGAGAATACATCGAATATTTTCTGTTCAGTTGTGTTGATTGGCTTGCCCGGCGGTTGTCGTTCCGGTGGGCCGGAAAAATCGGAGCGTGGTTGGGCGGCGTTGTGTTTTCGGTAATCGGCTATCGCAAAGAAATCACACTCGACAACCTGAGAAAGGCCTTCCCGGAAAAGCATGAAGAGGACCTGCAAGTAATTGCGCGCCGCGCGTACAGGAACTACGGCATCGCGTTGGTTGAATCATTGTGGGCAAGCGGCCAGTCTGCCGAGGAGTTGAGGAAGATCGTCCGCGCGACAAATCCCGAAATAGTGCATAATGCCAGGAAGGCCGGGAAAGGCGTCCTGCTTCTCTCGGCTCACTTCGGCTCGTGGGAGTTTCTTTCGACAAGTGTACCGCTTGTTCTGGAGCTCCCGTTCGGGATGATTGCTCAGCGTCAGCGTAACAAGCATATCGATGCCTTGTTTGAAACAAATAGGTCCCGTTTTGGGAATTTCATCATCGGCATGGGAACATCGACTCGCAAAGTGCTAAAGGCGCTTGCAGACAACCACGTTGTCTTGATACTCGGCGATCAAAGCGGGCCAAAAGAAGCCGTGTTTGTCGAGTTCTTCGGTCGTCCCTCGGCAACGCACAGAGGCGCTGCCGCATTCAGTCTCAAAACAGGGGCTCCGATTGTAATGGGCGTTCTCGTCCGGCAACCGGACGGGACGTACACAATCACGTTCGAAGAAGTAGATCAAAGCGGATTGGATTCGTCGTCTGAAGAAGACATCACGAAACTGACCCAACGTCACGTGGCGATTCTTGAACGATGGATTCGCACCAACCCGGACCATTGGTTGTGGATGCACAAACGTTGGAAACACACACCGTTCTTTCAGGCCCGGCAAGAAGTTGAGGAGGTTCGTTAGTGCAGACTCCCGGACGAATTCTCGTCGTTCAAACAGCGTTTACGGGGGATGTGGTACTGACATTACCGCTCATCCAGCACCTGCATGAAACGTTGAACGGAGTGTTCATCGATGTTGTTGCCGTGCCCGCCGCCGCACAGGTTCTCCGCGGACATCCGGCGATTAACAAAATAATCGAGTATGACAAGAAGGGTAGACAGAAAGGCCCCGCCGCTGCGTATTCGCTTGTTCGCCATTTGCAGGAATCGCAATACGGTGTTGCTATTGTGCCGCATCGATCGATACGGAGTGCGGCGATATGCTATTTTGCCGGCATACCCCGCAGGATCGGTTTCTCAACAAGCTCGGGTAGATTTCTTTTCACCGATATTGTGCCGTATCAAAAAGAGGCGCACGAGGTTTTGCGGAACCTGAGTCTGGCAGAACCCTTGGATGTGTATCCGAACGATGATCTGCTGCCCCGCCTGTATCCCTCGGATGATGATAAGCGGGCAGTCGAGGCGTTGCTGGGTTTGAAACCTTCCGCGAGAGACAGTTCGATAGTGGCCATAGCCCCGGGTTCAGTGTGGGCAACGAAACGCTGGCTGCCGGAGCGATATGCCGAGTTGACCGGGCGACTCATCCGTGAAGGATTATTTGTTGTCTTGATTGGGGGAGAAGAAGATCTTTCCGTCGGCAACATGATTCTGTCAGGTGTTCAGAGTGACCGGGTTCTCAATGCGATGGGGAAGTTGACTCTTCTTCAGTCTGCAGAAATGATTGGCCGCTGCAAAATTGCGGTCACGAATGACAGTTCGCCCATGCACTTTGCCGTTGCGATGCGGACTCCGGTTGTCGCTATCTTCGGCGCAACAGTTCCCGAATTCGGTTTTGCGCCAATCGGGTCACGTGACGAGATTGTCCAAACCTCGGGGCTGGATTGCCGTCCATGCGCGATCCACGGCGGGAACTCGTGCCCCGTCAAGACGTTTGTGTGTATGAAGAACATTACCGTTGAGGCTGTTCTCGGCAAGGTACACACCGTTCTCTCAAAGACAGGAGTGGAAGTCGCGTGAACCGGATTCTGAGCGTGTCGTATGATGTTCCCGAACATGAAGTACTGGATGATGCTGCAACGGTTGTGTTGAATGGCGGAGTGATTGTGTATCCGACCGAAACCCTCTATGGCATTGGTGCAGATGCCACCAACGCGACTGCTATTAGGAATGTTGTAAAGGCAAAAAGGAGAAGTGACGAAAGGCCGATTCTCGTTATCATCCATTCACGTGACCTGCTAAAGAACCTTGTTGCCGGCATACCGGACTTTGCGGAACAATTGATGCAGCACTTCTGGCCCGGGCCTCTCACGCTTGTCTTCAAGTCTGCTCACGGCGTGCCACCCGAACTCACGCGAGGTAGCGGAACAATAGGTGTTCGTATTCCTTCCAACACATTCTGCCTGGAACTTCTGACACGATGTAACCGTCCTCTCACCTCAACGAGCGCCAACATCTCCGGGGAGCCTGTGCATCGGACTGTTGACGAGATCCGCCTTGTTATGACTGATGGAATTGATTTGTATATCGACGCCGGCAGGTTACCCGAAAGCAAGCCATCAACCGTTGTATCTGTTGTTGGAAAGAAGCCAAAACTCTTACGTGAAGGAGTCATTCCATTTGATGTACTTCAAGAAGTTCTTCCGGCCATTGAGATGTAATATGTCCGTCACGCACGCTTTTCTCTGTTTTTTGCTGTCCGGCAATGTGATATTTGCCCGACAATCCTCAGAACTCCGGCAGGCATTCCTTGATCTTTCGAACGACGCCGTTGTCATGAATATCTCCGCTCATCCGGACGATGAAGATGGTTCTACGCTCGCCTATTACCGGATGAAGTATGGCGTGAAGACGTATTCTGTTCTGTTCACACGGGGCGAGGGTGGACAAAATGAAACAGGGCCGGAATTGTACGAAGAACTCGGCGTTTTGCGTACCGACGAGACGCACGAAGCCGGAACGATACTCGGGGCGGAGGTTCATTTTTTGAACCTGAGCGATTTCGGATACTCCAAAACGGCGTCCGAAACATTTCAGAAATGGGGAGGCGCAAAGGAGGTGTTGCGCAGATTGGTGTATGTGATTCGGAAGTACAAGCCGGATGTTCTCTTCACAAACCACAACACAATCGGCGGCCACGGTCACCACCAGGCCGTAGCCATTACTGCTATCGCAGCGTTCGATGCCGCAGCGGATTCAACAATGTTTCCTGAGCAACTTCAACTTCCGGGAATGGCTTGCTGGCAGCCGAAGAAATTGTTCTTCAGAAATTTCGGGGCGGCTGATCAGACTGCAGATGTTGTGAATCAAATTGGCGAAACAGATCCGGCGAGCGGATTATCGTATCTCGACATAGCGTCGGAGGCGCTGACCCGACACAAGACACAGGGCATGGACAGGGCCGATTTGCGTCGCTTCACACGAGGGCTCAGTTTGTACAGGCTGATCCGGGCCAACAGCATGTATGTCCGGGACACAACAACCTTTCTCGGCGGGGTTGATGTGTGGCGTGATCCGGGATTGACTCCGTTGCAGAACAGCAGGGCAGTATTGTCGCGGCTGCATCACGGAATGAGTCGGGATTCGGTGTTGGAAATCGCTTCGCAGATCATGCGATTCAGCACTCGCAAAATGCAATTGAGCCCTCTTGCGCACCGTGTCCTTTCCCGCTGGCAGGAGGGGCTCGAAGCACTTGTCATTCAACTTTGCGCTATCCAGGCAACATGGGAGTTTGCCGACCAGGTGGTTGTCCCGACACAGAAAGTGAAGAGTACGCTTACTCTGAGCGCTTCAGAATGTGTGTTGAGCGAGTTTCGTTACTCGGTAACAGTTCCACAAGGTTGGGCAGTCAATGAGAGTGCAGAAGTTGTTCCTGTTCCCCACAAAGGAGTATTGACAAGGGGCTACGACGTATTTGTGGGCGATAACGCTACTCTCACACTTCCCAAAACAGTAGCCCAGTACAATTCGCTTGAATCGGAACAGACTGTGGCGTTGCACGCGCATGTTCTTGCAAACGGAAAACCGCTCACACTGACAGTGCGGCCTCGATTTGACGTTGCGCCGTTTCAGGTGATGAATGTGACTCCGAATGTAGCGCGTTTTTCGCCGGATGATGCACAAGGGGGAAAAGGTTCTCGTTTTCACTGACCAATTATGCACCGCGAAAATCCGCGGGCAGAATTTCGGTTCAGATGCCTCCGGGGTGGCTTTCGGAACGGGCTTCGTACGTAATTCAAGGGGAAGACAGTTCGGCAACCGGCCAGTTGACGATTCAACCCCCAAAAAACGTGAAGCCGGGTGTTTATCAACTGCGAGTCAAATCAGAATATGCGTGGAACGACATAACAGCAAAAGTGTTTGATGTGAGAGTGGAGAAGAGCATTACGGTCGGCATTATCAAAAGCTACGATACCACGCTCGAGACTGCTTGCGAAGAACTGGGTCTGAGCTACAAGCTGCTCGGCCCGGCAGATCTTGAACGGGATATTTCGTCTTTCACGTCAATTATTGTTGACATTCGTGCGTATCTCGTTCGTGAAGATTTGAAGAAGAACAACCATCGCCTTCTTGACTACGTTCACAAGGGGGGACATCTCGTGGTGATGTACCACAAGGATCAGGAGTGGAAGCCGGAGTACGCACCGTTTCCGATCAAGTTGAGTCGCCGACGTGTCACCATTGAAGAGGCTCCGGTCCAAGTTCTGCAACCGGCGCACCCTCTCTTCAATCATCCTAACACCATATCGGAGGGAGATTGGGAGGATTGGATTCAAGAACGTGGAGTGTATTTTCCGGGCGAAGTGGCAAAAGAATACGTTCACCTCATTTCTTCAAACGATCCTGACGAGCCGCCGCTCACAACCGGATATCTGCTTGCAAGCCACGGGGCGGGGTCATATATCTATACGTCATACGTTTGGTATCGCCAACTTAAGGAGTTCAATGCCGGTGCCTTCCGGTGTTTTGTGAATATGATTTCTTACCCAAAATACCGCTCAACACCGTGAGAACACAAAGCCGCAGACTGAAGTGGAAAGAACCGGAGTTCCGATCGTTGGCCGCGGTAATTGCATGTACGCTGTACTTTGCCGTTCTGCTTGTCCCCGTTGGCGGCTGTTCAACGGACACCGGCAAGCGGAAGCTTGTTGTGTATTCTCCGCACGGGAAAGAAATGCTTTCGGCTTTCGAAAAGCAATTTGAAGCCCGCTATCCTGATGTTGACGTACAATGGCTCGACATGGGCTCGCAGGATGTCTATGATCGGGTTCGGACAGAGAAAGTGAACCCCCAAGCCGATATCTGGTGGGGCGCTCCGCTTACAACATTTGCGAAAGCCGAGGCCGAGAGTCTTCTCGAACAGTACACGCCAAGCTGGGCTGAGTTTGTTGAAGCAGAGATGAAAAGCCACGCCGGTTTCTGGTACGGAACGTTTGCAACTCCCGAAGTGATTATGTACAACAATCGCCTCGTGCATGAGGAGGAAGCTCCCCGGGATTGGGATGATTTGCTCCACCCCAAATGGCGGAACAAGATCATCATCCGGAATCCTGTAGCATCGGGAACCATGCGGGTCATCTTTTCGGCAATCATTCAGCGGGAAGCAGCCCGAACGGGGGATCCTGACGCCGGGTTCGCGTGGCTCCGCAGACTCGATGCAAACACGAAAACATACGCGGCTGATCCGACGCAGTTGTATTTGAAGATTGCGCGAGAGGAGGGACTTGTATCCCTTTGGAACCTGCCTGATGTCGTGCTGCAGAAGGAAACCAATGGCTACCCGTTCGGCTGGAATATTCCTGTGAGCGGAACTCCCCTTATCACGGATTGCATCGCTATTGTGCGCGGAACGAAGAACCGGGCTGATGCTGAACTGTTCTATGAATTCGTCACTTCGAGGGATGCAATGATTCAGCAGGCTTCCGAATTCTTCCGCATTCCCGCCCGGACCGATATTCTTCGGGATGACTTGCCTGATTGGATCAGAAGTTTGAATTTCGTCACGATGAAACTCAATTGGCAGGAAATCGAAGCACAGGAAAGAGCCTGGATGAGAAAATGGGATGAAGAAGTGAAAGGCAAGGGAATATCACATTGAACGCGAAATAACCACTATTCATCTCCACAAGTCAACTCTGTGTCCCGAATATCGCTTCATAACATTTCCCGGCAATTCGACGATACTCTTGCAGTTCACGATGTGAGTCTTGAGATTGCATCCGGCGAGTTCTTTTCAATTCTGGGACCGAGCGGATGCGGCAAGACGACACTCCTTCGCATGATTGCCGGTTTCGAGCGGCCGACTTCCGGTACCATCTCCTTTGACGCAAGCGACGTGACACATGTTCCGACGCAATACCGCGGAGTGGGGATGGTGTTTCAGAACTATGCGTTGTTTCCTCACATGACGGTGTTCGAGAATGTCGCCTTCGGACTCGAAACAAAGAGGATGGAGAGAAGGGCCATAAGGAAACGGGTTGAAGAAATTCTCGATTCAGTACATTTGTCGGGGAAGATCGATGTTCCCGTCCCTTTGTTGAGCGGGGGGGAACAGCAGCGTGTGGCGGTGGCCAGGGCAGTTGTTGTTGAGCCTGCCGTGCTGCTGATGGACGAGCCGTTAAGCAACCTTGATGTGGCACTGCGGCTGAAAACGCGGGAGGAAATACGCCTGCTGCAGAAAAAAACCGGCATAACAACTGTGTACGTGACTCACGATCAATCGGAAGCCATGAGTCTCTCCGACAGAATTGCGGTAATGCGCTCCGGAACGATTGAGCAGGTCGGGGCACCTGCGCAAATGTATGAAGCCCCGGTGTCTGCTTTCGTCGCCGAATTTTTGGGAGGAGCAAATGTTCTCCCCGCAACAGTATCTCGTTCCGAACTGACAATTACAGCCGGCAAACTTGTGCTGCACGTTCCTGCAACGTTTTTGGATAGATATGGAGATGGGGATGCGAGGCTGGTGGTGAGGCCGGAAGCAATCGTGCTATTGCCATCGGTTGGTGAAGGAGATAACGCGGCCCTGATTGTCCATAAAGAGTATCTCGGATTCACGACGAACTTTTTTGCACAAGTTGGAGAGGTGACCCTGCGTATCACGTCAATGACTTCCGGGCTGACGAAACGCCTTCGTTCCGGCGATGTGGCCGGCATCCGGTTCGATCTGTCGCGCTGTACAGTACTTCCTCATGACTGACGCCGCATGAACAGCTTCGCAGTCAAACGATTGATTCCGGTTCTGTTGCTCGGAGCCGTGTACGTGGGATACGTTATTTACCCGCTGACAGAAACCCTCCGTGAAAGCGTGAATATCGGCGGTGCCTTCAGCGTGGCAAACTACATCAATATTCTCAGCCCGGGCAATTCGGCGAACTTCGAAGCATTGTGGAATTCTATTGTTGTTTCGATTCTCTCTGTGTTGTTCAGCGGAATTCTGGGAACCTTTCTTGCATTTGTCCTGACGCAATTCACGTTTCCGTTGCAGCGGTTGTTGACCGGGCTTGCGGTTCTTCCCATTGCGTTGCCTCCGCTTGTAGGGGTGATCGCATTTCTTTTTGCGTTCGGAGAATCCGGAATTCTCCCCCGGATTGCGCAGGAAGTATCCGGCATGAACGGAAATGTATTCGCGTTGGAGGGATTCAGCGCCATTGTTGCCGTGCACACATATTCATTCTATGTCTACTTCTACCTTTTTGTCTCAACAACGCTGCGTCAACTTGACGCGGCACAGCTTGAGGCGGCGCAAACGCTCGGAAGTACGACGCTTCGAACACTCAGAGCGGTTGTTCTGCCAGAATTGAAACCTGCTTTGCTGGGCGCGGCAATCCTGACGTTCATGGCCAGCATGGCATCATTCTCGGCTCCCCTGTTGTTTGGCGGCGACATGCGATTCATGACACTGCAAATCTACAATGCCAAACTCAACGGGGAACTTGATGTTGCGGCATCCCATTCAGTGGTTCTTGCCGCCGTCTCAATCACCTTCTACATCCTTCTCAAGATCGTCACTCCGCGTACATCGGGCGTTCGTCGGAGCAAGGGAACCGGAAGGAGCGGGTTGATATCACTGCCGATTCCGGTGCGCAGGGTATTGATAGCCTGTTGCATTGCATTGCTTGCGTTGGAGTTGCTGCCGATAGCAATAATCATCCTGATTTCATTTGCCAAAGAAGGCTCGTGGACGTGGCAAATTCTGCCTGCAGCATACACGTCGGAAAACTACCATAAGCTTTTTGCCGATCCCCATGTGTTCGATCCGATCATCAACAGTTCGCTGATGAGTCTTGTTGCCGTGACAGCGTGTATTCTCGTCGGCGTCAGCATCTCGTATTTGCTTGTGAAAGGAAGCCTTCGACGTGTCAGGCATATCGGCGATGTTCTGGCGACTCTATCCTTTGCCATTCCCGGAACAGTCATCGCGCTCAGTCTCATTCTCGCATTCAATTCGCCCGGCATATTTACCGCCCAGACTGTTCTGGTAGGAACGTTCTGGATATTGCCGTTAGCGTATTTCATTCGCATGTTCCCGTTTGTTGTTCGATCGACTTCAGCATCGTTGGATCAATTGGATGATTCCTTGCTTGAGGCGGGAGAATCGTTCGGTGCCGGGAGCTTCAGGCGGTTTCGAAAGATCGTACTTCCCGGCATCTTGCCGGGCATAGTCGCTGGGGCTCTCCTGGTAATCATCACTGCCATTGGCGAGTTTGTTTCCTCTGTTCTTCTGTATACCTATTCCAATCGACCTATTTCGGTAGAAATTCTCGCTCAAATGCGGACGTATAATTTCGGCGCGGCTGCCGCGTACTCGGTGTTTCTTCTGATTCTGGTCATGGTGCTTTCCGTTCTGGCGGGTCTTGTCGGTAGAGAGGAAAAATCCCATCCATCACCCGTCAATATTTAGGTTGAACACAATCCCGTTTTTCGGTACCTTCAATGGACACTGTTCACGCACTCGTAGCTCAATTGGATAGAGCGTTGGCCTCCGGAGCCAAAGGTTTCGGGTTCGACTCCCGACGAGTGCACAAAGAATAACCATCTCATACATATTCCAGGAGGCAGTTCGTATTCGCCATGCTCAAAGCGCAGAAAAAGATTTCGAAGAAACAACTCAAACAGGATGCACTGCTGACAAATGTCGCCAAGATCACTTCGTACTACGAAGACAACAAGCGAACGATCGGCGTTATTCTCGTCGCGCTCGTGGTAGGAGTGGCCGGTACTCTCATCTATGCGAGAAATCAGGCGGCGAATAATGAAAAAGCCGTGACGGCATTGGGCAAAGTGCTCGAGTTCTATGATACGAACCAACTTCAACTCGCGATTGATGGATCCGCCGAGAGGGGAATTGTCGGCTTGAAGTCCATCGTCGATAATTACGGCAGCACCGATGCCGGGAATCTCGCCAGATTCTATCTGGCCGACGCCTATTTCCAGTTGCGCAAGTATGATGAAGCGCTCGAACAGTTCGACAAATTCAGCGCGAGCGAACAATTGGTTGCCGTATCGCGGTTGACCGGAATGGCAGGGTGCTACGAGGCGAAGGGTGAATACGAGAAGGCCGCGGAGCAGTATGAGAAGGCGGCCACGAAATATCCCAAGGATGTTGATGCAGCAGGAAACCTCAATCACGCGGCCGATAATTACGCGCGTGCCGGGAAGAAGGATCGTGCGCTGGATATCTACAAAAAACTCAAGAAAGAATACCCGACCACGCAATTCGGTCGCGATGCCGACCGCGGCATTGCCCGGCTTTCCGTGTGACTTTCTCTGCAAAAACAATCCCGGCGACGGAACATGACACACGGCCATCCGGCTGTCTGCACTGAAGTTCTGTCGCCTTTGTTTTTTGGCGGCGGGAGTGCGCCATTGTACCGTGCAGGCATACTGTGCAACTTTTCCCGATATTTGCCGAACAATCACATGCCGACGCCTGAACCGGCATACAACCATCACTAAGCCCCGATGAAGCTTCGTCGCATCATATATCTCGGTGTTTCAGCCTCGCTTCTTCTCTTCGTGTTTGTGATTGATGTGATGAGAAAGAACGTGGAGTTGAACGTCATCGGGCTCCCTCTCGTCCGGGATCTTCTCATTATTGCATCGTTTGTCCTGATCTACCTGTATCTTGAAGCGAGACAAGTGCATCGGGCGCTGACGCCGATCAAGCGCATTGGGTTGATGATGATCTACACGGTCATCACGGGGTTTGTCTGCTTTGTCATTGCCTTTATCTCCGAAGACAATTTCGATCAGAAGGACTTTGCCCTCATTCCGTTGACATACGGTCAGCTTTTTCTCGCGACATTCCTTTCGGTTCTTCTCGGCATCTTTGCGATTCTGATGTTCCGCCTTGCACGCGGATTGGTGCTGTTCAAACGCAAGCGGGGAACAGAACGGAACTTCACCATCTTCATCGGATTGGCGCTGGCAACAGCCGCCTCGACAATGACGCTTGAGCCTCTTGAGTACAGCTTGTTCACGAATATTCTTTTCGGTTTTGCGATCCTGTTTGCTGTACTCAACTCGTTCCGCCTTCCGTGGATTGTCTACCTGACAAAACGCGAGAAGATCTTCGGGTTGATTTACGGGCTGATCCTGTTTCTTGTTCTGATCGGGTTGAATGTCGGTGTCGGTATGGAACGCAGCCTGTTGGGGAAATCGCTGCTGTATCATTCGTACCCGCTCAGCCGCTTCATTCTGCTGACGACGATCTTCGCAAATATCTACTTTGGGATGGCGTTCATCAGCACGCTGTTCCATTTACCAACCGCGGAGGCGTTCGATAGAAAATCCACCGAGGTGACTTCGCTTCACAACCTGGGCAAGCTCGTAACGCAGGTGTTTGATTTCAATGAACTGGTCGAGACCGTAACATCAATGACGCTCCAGGTGTGCGAAGCACAAAGCTGCTGGCTTGAAATCATCCACCATGAACATGACCAGGATCGCAACACATCCGGCCCAAAGGAGCTTGTTGTACTCAACGATGCGGGCGGGAAGTACTCTGTGCAGTTGGCAGGCATGAAGAACATTTCCCAACTGGAAATCATTACGTTGCTGCCTGCCGGAGAGCGAACATTGCGTGACGAAGTGATCGAAGAACGAAAAGCCATTGTGGTTGACGACCTGGCGCGGGATTCCCGGTTCCGACGCGTTGAAAAATCAAAAGCGCAAATTGGGTCGATGGTCGTGGTTCCGCTTGTTTCACACGCAGGATTGATCGGTGTTTTGTATGCCACAAAGGAGAATGCCTACGGCTTTTTCAAGGATGATGTTGATGTGATTTCGGCATTTGCTGATCAGGCTACTGTGGCAATCGAAAACTCACGCCTCATCAAGAAGTCGATTGAGCGCGAGCGCCTGTTGCGCGAGATGACACTCGCCCAGGAAATTCAACGCAGACTGCTGCCGCAGTGCCTTCCTTCATACGCGGCAATGGACATTGATGCGAGTTCCATTCCTGCCTTCGAGGTGGGGGGCGACTATTACGATGTTGTTGAACTCGACGACAACAAATGCGGCATCGTCGTTGGCGATGTTTCGGGAAAGGGAGTGTCGGCGGCCTTCTACATGTCTGAAGTGAAAGGCATCTTTCAATCGCTCAGTCGTCTCTATCCCTCTCCCCGGGAATTCATGATCAGGGCGAATGAAGCCCTCTCAAGCTCTATTGACAAACATTCTTTTGTTAGCTTAATTTATGCTGTTATCGACATGGCCAACGGCACGTTGACCTTAGCGCGTGCCGGGCATTGCCCGCTGTTGCACCTTTCGGGGGAGAACGCCGCCTACCTTCGTCCCGGCGGTATGGGACTCGGACTTTCGAACGGAACAGCATTTGCACAAAGTATCGAGGAGAGTACGATCCGACTCAACCCCGGGGATGTATGCGTGTTTTATACCGACGGCATCACCGAGGCGCGGCGGGGCGACGACGACGAATACGGATATGATCGTTTGATGCATACAGTGATAAGTGCGAAACAGGAGGCCGTGTCGGCGCTCAAAGAACATATCCTGCACACGGTTCGGTCGCACGCCGACAAGCCGGAGAATGACGATGACATGACGGTGGTGGTGGTCAAATGGCGGGGTGGGGGTTCACAGAAGTCTGCATGATTTTTTTTCGGAGGAATCTCGAATGAATGAATTCAAAATCGCCCAGCGCGAGGCAAGCAATGTGAATGTGCTTGAGCTGAGAGGATATCTGGACGCGCACACTGCGCCCAAATTGGAGGAGGCATTCCAAACCCTCCTGAAAACAAATCGCACAAACATTGTCGTCAACTGCAAAGATCTCTCGTATATAAGTAGTGCAGGGCTTGGTGTGTTTATGGCCTATATCGAGGACGTCCGGAACAAATCGGGCGATATCAAACTGACGAATATGTCGAACAAGGTGTACAATGTGTTCGATTTGCTGGGTTTTCCGCTTCTGTACGAGATTTTCAAAGACGAGTCGGAAGCGGTAAAGAAATTCAACGACAAGAAATGAGGGCCTTCTGACGGCATTGCTGTGAAGAAACAAACCCTGAAAATAGATAGCAAAACCGAGCAGCTTATCACCGTGCGCGACTTCGTTTCGCAGGCGGCGTATGCCTCCGGGTTCAACGACGAAGAGGTGAGCAAAATCGCCCTCGCAGTCGATGAAGCCTGCACAAACGTCATCAAGCATGCGTATCAGTATGACGCGAAGAAGAAAATTTCAATTACCGTTGGCGACTCGAACGGCAACTTCGAGGTGTCGATTGTTGACAGCGGCAAGCAGTTCGATCCGAAAAAAATCAAACAGCCCGATATGAAGGAGTACCTCAGTTCGTACCGCCGCGGCGGACTGGGTGTCTATCTGATGAAATCCCTGATGGATAAAGTAGAGTACGACATCGAGCCGGGCAAGCGCAATCAAGTCCGTCTCATTAAACAACTTCCCCGTTAACTCGTTTCCCTCCGTGCATGGCAACGGCACGTCGTACATCACGTTCTTCCGCCTCGTCTTCCTACGAGAGCTACTTCGAACACACGGCGTTGTTCGAGTTCAGCAAAGTCATCAACTCGTCGCTCGATCCCCGCTTTATCTACAGTCACATACTTCTTACCATCATGGGGAAGATTCTGTCGTCGAAAGGGATGGTGATTGTCGAAAAGGAATCCCGGCACTTCAACGTCGTCATGGCGAAGGGATTCTCGCAAGATGTTGTGGGAACATCAATGCACATCAGGCAGATTCCGCCCTCCATTTTTCTTGTCGACAAAGTGAACGCGACAAAGTACCCGTGGGTGAAATTCTTTAAAAGACTTGGAGTAAAGATTCTTCTGCCGATGTATATGGCCGACACCCCGATCGGGTTGCTCGCATTCGGGGAGAGATTCTCTAAGAAAAAGCTTCACTCAAGAGAAGTGACCTATCTCCGTTCGCTGGCGAACATTTCCGCAACCGCCATCGAAAAAAGCCGGACGTTTGATGAATTGCAGCAAGTCAACCGGAAACTCGACCGGAAAATTCAGGAGTTGAACACACTGTTCGACCTGAGCAAGGAATTCGGTTCGCTGCTTGATGCGGAAAAACTGATCCGCCTGCTCGAGTTTTCACTGCTCGGGCAGGTGGGCGTCAACCGATACATTATTTGTCTGCGACAGGGAAGTGATGTACGGGTTGCCGCGTCGCGGGTTGACGGCCCTGTGCCCCAAGCAGAGTTGCTGCAGACTTTGTTCAAATTGAAGGCAACGGTGCCTGTTGCTCATCTCTCCGCAAGCGGAGTGCAGAATGCCCGCGATGTTCTGACGGGATTGAGAATGGCACTTGTTGTGCCGATGGGGTTGCAGGGCGAAAACAAAGGCTTGATGATATTGGGAGAACGTCTCTCCGGAAACCCGTACGAGGAAATCGACTACGAATTCCTGACGTCGCTGGCAAATCTTGCGATCATTTCTCTTGAGAATGCGAGGCTCTTCAAAGAGGCGATTGAAAAGCAGAGGATGGAAGACGAATTGTTGATAGCGCGAGACATCCAGAAGGGCCTTCTGCCGAACGTACTGCCTGCAATTCCGGGCTTCGATATTGCGGCCGCAAATATCTCCTCGAAGCAGGTCGGCGGCGATTACTATGATGTGATCCCCGCCGACAACAACCGGCATGTAATCGCCATCGGCGATGTGTCGGGGAAAGGAACACCGGCCGCGCTGCTGATGGCCAGTATTCAGGCGAGTATTCGTGCACTCGTTCCCCTGAACCTCTCGCTGAGTGAACTGACCGGACGCGTGAACGACCTCATGTGTGAAAACACGGGCGGCAACAAGTTCGTAACGTTCTTCTGGGGATTCGTCGATCCCGTTGCGATGACGTTGAACTACGTGAACGCCGGACACAACTACCCGTACCTCATTCATGCCGACGGTTCCATTGACCGGCTTGATAAAGGGGGAATGATTCTCGGTGTGCTCAAGACATTGATGCCCTATGAAGAGGCAACTGTTAGGCTCACACACGGCGACCTGCTGTTGCTGTTCACCGATGGCGTCAGTGAGGCGATGAGCCACGACTCGATGGAGTATGGCGAGGAACGCATCGAGGCTGTGCTGAGGAAATACGGCCGTGAACCGGCCCAACGTATCATCGAACTGCTGCATGAAGATATCATCCAGCACGCCGACGGAGCGCAGCAATCCGACGACATTACGATGATGGTGTTGAAAGTAGCGTGATCCCGAAAACGTCGGGCTGTTCCGGCAAAGTGGAGAATTCCGTTTCATTGATTCATCTCACAATATGGAAGGAATACTATGGCATACTCATACGAACACCTCAGCAAAATGACGGTTACCCAGCTTCGGGAAATTGCCCAAGGAATCGAGCACGAGGCGGTCAAGGGCTTCAGTACAATGCACAAGGAGAAACTCCTGCCTGCACTCTGCACGGCGCTTGGTGTTGAAGCACACATCCATCACGAAGTGAAAGGCATCAACAAGGCGGCCGTGAAAGCCGAAATCAAGATGATGAAGGCAAAACGTGACGCGGCGTTGAAGGAGAAGAACTACGCGGAGCACAAGGCCGCAATGCGGAGAATCCACGACTTGAAGCGTGCGTTGCGGAAAGCAATGGTATAAGGTCCGGCAGCCGGTAACTCGCTGAGATTGCAGCAACAGTTCCTTTTACGCGCCGTTGTTCATCGGTGCGAGAATATCCTCTAACGATCCAAGAAAGAACGAACATGTTCATCAGGATACTGAGTATCGTCGCCGTTCTGTTGTGCTGCGCAACGCCCGGACTTGCACAGACAAGCCAGTCATCGTTCACACGGGCCGACTCGCTACGCGGCATGTTAACGCCCTTGCGTACCTGCTACGACGTGACATACTACCATCTCTCGGTTAAGGTGGACACGGCAACACGTTCGATCGAGGGATTCACAACAATCAAATTCAACGTTGTGAGCGACTTTGATGTAATGCAGGTGGATTTGTTTGAGATTATGAAGATCGGACGGATTGTGTTTGAGGGGAATACTGAACTGCAATACGAACGGGAACATGCCGCCGTATTCGTCCGCTTTCCGAGATCGCTGAAGCGAAAAGGGGTGCATGAGATTACGATTCACTATTCCGGCACTCCTCAGGAAGCACGGAGGCCGCCGTGGGGCGGGGGATTTACGTGGGCACGTGATGGCGAAGGGAACCCCTGGGTTGCCGTTACCTGCCAGGGTTTGGGCGCAAGCTCATGGTGGCCCAACAAGGATCATCAGTCGGACGAGCCGGACAGCATGATGATCAGCGTGACGGTTCCTTCCAACCTCATGAATGTCTCCAATGGCCGGCTGCGGAAAACGGAGGATTTGCCGGACGGTTCGACCCGATACGATTGGTTCGTCAGTTATCCGATTAACAACTATAATGTTACGCTCAACATCGCCCGCTACGCCCGTTTCAGCGATACGTATGTTAGCGGGAAAGATACACTCACGCTCGACTACTACGTTCTTCCCGAAAATGTGGCCAAGGCTCGGCGGCAGTTCGAGCAGGTGAAGCCGATGATGAAGTGCTTCGAACACTATTTCGGACCTTACCCGTTCATTCGGGACGGCTACAAACTTGTGGAGTCGCCGCATTTGGGGATGGAGCATCAGAGTGCTGTAGCGTACGGCAACCACTATTTGCAGGGATACAGGGGCAGATCATCCTCCGAGGTGGGACTGATGTTTGATTTCATCATCATTCACGAAACGGCCCACGAATGGTGGGGGAATAGCGTCACCTCCAACGACATTGCCGATATGTGGATCCACGAGAGTTTTGGGGCGTATGCCGAAGCCCTGCACGTTGAGTGTCTGTTCGGGTATGACAAGGCGATGCAATACGTGAACGGAAAAAAATGGAATGTGCAGAACGACCGTCCCATCATCGGCACGTATGGCGTCCATCAACGCGGCTCGGGCGACATGTACGATAAGGGGCAGCTTGTACTGAACACGCTGCGGCACGCTATCAACAATGATTCTCTGTGGTGGAATATCGTGAAGAGTATAGCGCAGAAGTTCAAATACACATCCATCAATGCGGAAGATATTTTTAGTCTTGTCAACGAAAAAACAAAATCGGATTACTCGTACTTCTTCGAGCAATATCTCAAGCAAACAAAGCCGCCCCGGCTTGAAGTTGGCTTGACCAAGAAGGGCGCCGCTCTTGAACTACGCCACCGTTGGGTTGCAGATGTTGAGGATTTTCGTATGCCCGTCAAAGTCGCTTCCGGAGCGGGCGAGTATGTGTTCATTTATCCAACGACGTCGTGGCAAACAGCCCGATTCGACAAGTTGAATCCGCAAGAGTTCCGGGTTGCTGAGGATCAGTTCTATCTCGATGTGAAGTTGACCATCCAGTATCTCGATCCGTCCGGGGGACACTGATTCTCGCAAGTACCTGACAAATTCGTGCCTGAAACACAGACGGTCTGCACGACCCGCCATCAACCTCAAGCACGATAAAACCACAATTGAGCGCCAAATCGCCGCGACCGTTTATGAACTCTACGGCCTGAGTTGGGAGAGAGGTGGCGAATTGTTTCGAAGTAATGAGGACGAAGAGTAGTTCAAGAAGTGTCACAAATCCAGCAACGACAAAATTGTGCAGCGTATCGATTCGGGTACCTAAAGTGCGCAAGAAGGTAGCCGCTGCCAATCTCTCCAACAAAAAAAACTCCTCCAGCGTCACACAACCATCTGGCGGAATTGGAATCTGTTGAGGAACAGTATGGGGTTTAGGCCCCGGGGCGGGTGTTCTTGTAAGATTTCCATCCTTTTTGTAGAAGTCTCAACTACGATTTCACCACAGGAGCCCGATTAACACAGCCGTTCAGCTTTTCCTGCGTTTGGCATGTGTGTTGCTCATCTACTCGTAGTTCGAATAGCCTTCAACAACACGCGGTTCTATGTCAAGCTTTCATGCTATGATGTCAATAGGCGCCCTTGTATTGCTCACGACAATACTCATGGGTTACAATCAGCGCACCGCAATGTCTGCTCTTGATATCACACGGTCGAAGGAAGCATTGGCAATGACTGCGTTGGGTTCATCATACATTGAGTTTGCCCAAGGCTTGGCGTATGACAGGTACTCCGACACTGCATCAGTCCCTCCGGGCAACGCCTCCCTGTTTACTTCCTCAGCTTCTCTCGGGCCCGACGGCGGTAACGAGGATACTCTTACCTCGTTCAACGACTTTGATGATTTGAACGGATATCAACTTGACAGAACAGGGCCTGACGCGAGAGTATACCGGGCATCGTTCAATGTTCGCTACGTGTTACCAAGCGATGTGAATGCCTACACAACCGGCAAGACGTTTTCGAAACGGCTTGATATCAAACTCTGGAGAATCAATCCCCCGTTCAACGGT
This sequence comes from Bacteroidota bacterium, assembly GCA_019637975.1. NCBI lineage: Bacteria > Pseudomonadati > Bacteroidota > Bacteroidota bacterium. Next base: position 131,046 of record JAHBUR010000003.1, read on the forward strand.
GCTGACGAGGCAGACACTGTCCGCCTCCATTATGTTATGGGATACTTCCTCTTTGAATAAGAAGATGAGATGGCTACAGCATTAGATTTGCTCATTTCGATGTTCATCGGCATTGCCATTTTCGGGATCCTTATTGCCGGTACCCAGAATGCAGCGGATGACTCCTCCTTTCAGCGCTTCGAAACGCAAACGATGGAATCGTTGCTTTCAACGATGGAAGTAATCGAGTCGGACATGCGAAATGCGGGAGCGGGAATAGCAGATACGCTGCCGAAGATCAGCAAGGCCGATCTCTCAGAAATGATACTGCATCGGGTTATTAACCGGGGTTCGGCAAAGGCGGACACGATCCACTACTCAATCGGTCCAACGAATGAAGTATCGAAGACAGAAAACCCCGACGACAGGTTCTTGTACAGAAAGCTAAACAAGGAACCGGCTTTACGAGTCGGTGTGGTAACGGAATTTGCGCTCCGATATCTGACGGCCGCAAATGTCGAGTTGCCCGTACCGGTTCCGGCTGATCGCCTGACGGAAATCAATGCAATGGAACTGACCATTGAAGTCCAGAGTCCGCATGCAATTGAAAATGCTGCAGGAATCGAAGGGCCCAAACGCTATACTGCTTCGCGTTTTGTCAGCAGAAGGTTTGAATCAAAAAATCTGAAACGTTAGGAGATTCTCTATGCTCAGCAAGGCATCATTAATCATGGTCATGGGATTTGGCGGAATTGTCGGGTACATTGGGCTGAATATGGCACGGAATGCGGGTACGGCCAACGACAACAGCTCCATATATGCCGAGAAGGCAACATCGCAAAATCTGGCATTCACCGGTGCGAACATAGGTCTGGCAAATCTCTACCAGGATTCGCTGTGGCGCGGGCCCGTAACACAGCAGGTTGATGTGAATGGAATGGCCGGGAGCTTCACGGTTCATGCAGAGGAGGGAGCGTCGGGGTCACTCGTCCGGAGTATTTCCTCACTGAGGTCCATTGCCGGCCCCATGAGGCACGATACCGTCGAGGTTTCGTTCGCGGATGCCGAGGAAAACAGCTTCTCGCTGTACGCGTGGATGAGCAACAACGAGGGGAATGTGTATTGGTTTACGGGAGACACGGTGTGGGGGGCTCTGCATTCGAATTCAAGCTTGAATGTTTCCGGCTATCCGGTGTTCATGGAAAAAGTGACGACTGCAGGTGATATTAAGGGGGATAAGAAGAATGCAAAGTTCAAGAAAGGATACAAGACAGGTGCGTCGCGCATTACATTCCCGAGTGATCTTTCGAGGTTGGTGACAGCGGCAAATTCAGGAGGGCGATACTACGGACAAGCGGTTGAGGTAACGCTGCAACCCGGGTCGGCTGCTGCCGGCGACGGGAAGGCTATTGTGCGTTCTCTTTCAGGTACTACGATCAATGACACCATCCAAATTTCTTCTTCAGGCTTCAATGGTGTTATTGGAAGCTCCCAAAAGGTCAACGTGAAGGGGACGCTTGACGGGAAATTGACAGTATTCTCTCAACAAGACATTTGGATCCAGGACGATGTTACGTACGCAAGCGGATCTAACTACTCTACAAGCAACGATTTGCTGGGGCTGGTTGCAGACAAGAACGTGATCATCACAAACAATCAGGCCAATGCCCTCTCGGTAAAGATCCAAGCTAGCATTTTCTGTAGAAGCGGGTCATTCTATGCTGAAAACTACCAGAGCCGACCCAAGGGAGTTCTCCAGGTACAAGGCTCCATCGTCCAAAACGATCGTGGGGCAGTCGGCACATTCTCTGGATCCTCGCTCGTTTCGGGGTTCCAAAAACGGTATACGTATGACCAACGTCTTGCCAACAACCAGGTCCGGCCGCCATTCTATCCGGGTTTTTTCGATCTACGCCGAAGGATTGCAGGTTGGTGGACCGGGGGCGGAGGGTTACAAGGGGGATGAAATTCCATCCTGCAGGACTTAACTCCTGACAGCATGAGGCGTTCTGCTTAAGCAGAGGCCGATACTGAATGTATCGGCCTCTTCCATTTTTGCAGGTGAGAGGAAAGTTTGTACCTTACAAAGGTACTCAGCCTGGCAATGGTGATTGGCGCTTTCCCACGAGTACAGAATTCATTCACAATGAAATCATCCGATGGCTTTCCCGAAACAAAATCGCCTCGCCCGCGAGAAAAGTCCGTATCTCCTTCAGCATGCAAACAATCCCGTTGACTGGTATCCCTGGGGTGATGAGGCATTTGCCAAGGCGCGTTTGGAGGATAAGCCTATCTTCCTTTCTGTCGGCTATTCAACGTGCCATTGGTGCCACGTCATGGAGCGTGAGTCATTCGAAGTCGAATCCATCGCAGGGATAATGAACGACCTCTTCGTTAACATCAAAGTCGATCGCGAAGAACGCCCCGACGTTGACAAAGTGTACATGACGGCGCTTCAAGCGATGGGTGAGAATGGCGGCTGGCCGATGTCGATGTTTCTGACTCCCGATCTCAAACCGTTCTTCGGTGGAACCTACTTTCCTCCCGAAAACCGATACGGCAGAATCGGGTTTCCCGAATTGCTTCAACGCATCAGTCAGATTTGGAAGAACGAACGCGAACGGGTGGCGGAATCTGCCAACGGTATTACGCAGTTTCTGCACGATTTGCCGGCAGCAATGAAAGAAACTGAGTCGCTGGACATCGCGTTCCTACAGACTTGTTTCACACAGGCAACAAAGAACTACGACACACAGTTTGGCGGATTTGGAAGCGGACCGAAGTTTCCGCGGCCGGTTGTGTTCAACTTTTTACTTCGTTATTTCAACCGAACCGGTGAACCGCAGGCTCTGGACATGACCGTGCAATCGTTGCGTCAAATGTCCAACGGGGGGATGTATGATCACCTCGGCGGCGGCTATCATCGCTATTCCGTGGATGGTGAATGGCGGGTTCCGCATTTCGAGAAGATGGTGTACGATCAGGCACAGATATGCATTGCATTGGCGGACGCATATTCGATAACCGGAGACCCCTTCTTTGAACGTCGATTGCGGGAAACGCTTGCATACGTGTTGCGGGACTTGACGGATACCGGCGGAGGATTTTATTCTGCTGAAGATGCCGACAGCAGGCTCACGGATGCTGCCGATGAAACAGGGGAAGGGGCATTTTATATCTGGTCGAAAAGGGAAATCGACGAAGCGCTCGGCGATGAAGCACGGATATTCAACTTCTATTACGGCGTGGAGGAAAGCGGAAACGCGTTGAACGATCCGCAGCATGAGTTTACGGGAAAGAACATTCTGTATGTTGCTGCCACAAGTGCGGAAACGGCGGCCTTTGCCCGCGTGAGTGAGGCGGAGGTTGAGGCACGGCTTGAGCATGCGCGACAACAGCTCTTCGATATCCGGTCGAGGCGATCACGGCCCCATCTCGATGACAAAATCATTACTGCATGGAACGGGCTTATGATCTCTGCATGTGCCCGTGCCGCGCAGGCTCTGAATGAGACCGCGTATGCGCAGGCAGCGGAGCGGGCAGCGACATTTGTCATGGATAATCTCTTCAATCAAGACACACACACTCTGTATCGGCGGTATCGGGATGGAGAAGCGAAGTTCGACGCCTATCTCGATGATTATGCATTTCTGACTCAGGGGCTGATTGATCTGTATGAAACATCCTTCGAACCCTGCTGGCTCCAACAAGCAATGCGTTTGACGGAAAAGCAGATTGAGTTGTTTTGGGATGAGGCAGCAGGCGGATTTTTCGATACAACAGGGAACGATGGCTCGATACTCGTTCGCATGAAAGAACAATACGACGGGGCCGAGCCGACGGGAAACTCTGTCGCAGTGATGAACCTGCTACGACTGTCCGTTATGACGGATAATCGTGATTGGCGCGTAAAAGCCGGACGAACATTGAAGGCATTCGGTGATGTCTTGCAGAAATCGCCGTTCACAATGCCGCAGATGGCCGCGGCGTTTGATTTCTCACTTGATGGTGTGAAGCAGATTGTTATCGCAGGAAGGCGGCATGATGAGGCAACAGGTAAAATGATAAAGGAGATCCATTCCCGCTATCTCCCGAACTCAGTCATACTCCTTGCTGAGGAAGCACCACAGATGAATTTCGGAAGTGCCGGAGCGTTTCTGAAATCCATTTCGATGATTGATGAGAAGCCGACTGCATATGTATGCGAGAACTTCGTCTGCCGGCTGCCGACAACCGATATCGCGAAGATGATTAACTTGCTGGAAAGCGAATCGAAGTCAAGTTCAATGAGATAGCAGGGAACAGCAAAGCCGGAACGGGGTATTCCGGCTTTCATTCAGTGGATCGGGCGCGTGAGGGTCCAGCCAGGTTTGCGCTTTTTCATATTCTCTTCGCCGGCGTTTGACCTGAATTGCTCTGCAAGTTGACGGGCGAACAAATCTGCTTGGTTCTTATCAAGAAACCAATCTGTGCTGATGTGTTTGTTTAGCAGTAGTCTCTTGCGTTGGAGGCGAACAATCCATGGCATTCCCTTTTCGTTCGCCTGTCTTGTTTCAATGATGTAGTTGCCGACGGTTGTATTCATGGAAGAAATCCGCGGGAATGTTATGTATATTTCAACTACAAAGTACACAGAAGCACGACCAAGTTCAACACCGGATCACTTTCGATGACTATTCGGATTACCTCGTCGTTGTCCATTCCCGAACATGAAGTGACATTCCGATTTGCCCGAAGCAGCGGACCGGGCGGACAGAATGTTAACAAGGTGGCAACGCGTGTCGAGTTGGTGTTCAACGTTCGGGATTCGGCATCACTGACGAACGCGCAGAAAGAGCAGGTCTATTCCAGGCTGGGTTCACGCATCGATTCCGGCGGGAACCTTCACTTCGCATCACAAGAATCGCGGAGCCAATGGAGAAACCGAGAAGTGGTAGTTGAGAAGTTCGCGTCGCTAATGCAAAAAGCCCTCGCTGTCCAGAAGAAAAGAAAACCAACCAGACCCTCCGCAGCATCGCAGCATTCCCGCATCCGGAGCAAGAAATCCCACAGCGTCAAGAAGAAGCTGCGGGGAAAAGTGAACGCCGCCGGCGAGTAATTATTATTCAGCTTTTCTTCACCACGGAACTTCGCCCCCCGTTTCAGTGTTGTAACCGTGCACTCTTCTCTTTCAAGTAAGAAATCCATAACCATGAAGACTTTTCTAAGAACAGTATTGCCGGTGCTCGCCGGTTCAGTCGTGCAGCTTTACGCGCAAACAGGAACCATCACCGGAACAGTTGTCAACCGGATCACACAGGAGCCGTTGCCGTTTGCAAACGTCAGGATTCTCGGAACCCAGTCCGGCGCTGGGACTTCGGTTGACGGTACGTTTTCGGTCGCGGAGGTTCCGGTCGGGACGTATCAGGTTCAGGCATCGCTGGTGGGGTTCGCGCCGTTCATCCTGACCGACGTCGTGGTACGAGTCGGGAAGCCTGCAGACCTGAAATTCCAGTTGCAACCTGCAGATATTGCTTTTGAAGAAGTGGAAGCAAGCGGGAGGTATTTTCAGAAATCGCCCGATGCAGCTGTAAGTATTCAGCAGCTTTCGTACGAGGAAATCAGGAGATCGCCGGGAGGATTTGAGGATGTTGTGCGGGCTATTTCCGTTTTGCCAGGTGTCGCGCAAGTGTCGCCGGGACGAAACGACCTTGTTGTCCGCGGCGGTGCTCCATCCGAGAATCTCTTTGTTGTGGACAATATTGAAATTCCCAACATCAATCATTTCGGCACGCAGGGCGCCAGCGGAGGACCGCTCAGCTACATCAATCTGGATTTTGTACGAGAGACCGCCTTTTCTACCGGTGGCTTCGGTGTGCGATACGGTGACCGCATGTCATCCGTGCTCACGATAGACTTGCGTGATGGAAGAAGCGACAAACTCGGAGGCAAAGCAACCATTTCTGCAAGTCAGTTCGGCCTCAATGTTGAAGGGCCGCTTGACAACAACGGTACATTCGTCTTTTCTGCGAGGCGAAGCTATCTGGATTTGATTTTCAAAGCGGCGGGCTTTGCCTTCGTTCCCGAGTATTGGGACTTCCTCGGAAGAGCATCGTACAAGATCGACAATGCCAATCGTTTGACATTTCTGGCGGTGGGAGCGATAGATGATGTGAGCTTCTTTAATGATGACGCAACAAAGAGATTCGACAACTCACGCGTACTCGGCACGGCGCAACGGCAATATGCGAGCGGAGTGAGTTGGGTTCACCTGTTTGGAAATGGATTCTCGACTGTCACGCTTGGCCGCAGTTACGTGAACTACAACGGCGTTCAACGCGATTCACTTCTCGTCCCGTTCTTCACTAATCGCTCGAAAGAAGGGGAGACAAGCCTCCGCGGCGACGTGGTGATGCAGCTGCCGTATTTGGCTGAAGTGTCATTTGGTGCACAGGCGCGATACATCAACTTCAAGGCAAACCTTGGGATGCCGGAGTATGTCACCACGTTTGGTGATACGCTCCAAATTATGGTGAATAATTACGCGGAAACCGGACAGAAAATCGGAGTGTACGCACAATATTCGCAACGGGTGATGACACATCTCCAACTGACCGTAGGCGGAAGACTTGACTACTTCAGTATGATCAACAAGAAAACGTATCTCTCGCCCCGGGGTTCCATCACGTATGATATTTCGGATCTTACGTCGATCAGCGCCAGTGCCGGGATGTATTACCAGAATCCGTCGTACATCTGGTTGGTGGCGAATCCACTGAACAGGAATCTTGAAGCTGCTCGTGCCGATCAATATGTGCTGGGCGTGGAACATTTGCTGCGGGCCGATCTGAAGCTGCGTATCGAAGGATTCCATAAGAAGTACCGTAACTATCCGGCCAGCGTGACGCGGCCGTACCTTGTTCTGTCCAACACAGGCGGAGGCTTCGGCGGATCTGACGAGAACTTTGCTTCGTACGGACTTGACCATCTGGTGAGTGGCGGAAGGGGACGTTCATACGGTATTGAGTTCCTTCTGCAGAAGAAGCTGTCGGAAATACCGATGTACGGACTTGCAAGTCTGACGCTGAGTTCGACGAAATTTACCCCCCTTGATGGTATTGAGCGGCCGGGTGCATTTGATCAACGCGTGATGTTCAATGTGGGCGGCGGCTATCAGTTCAACGAGCGGTGGGAAGCAAGCGCGAAATTCCGGTTCGCTTCCGGCAGCCCGTACACGCCGTTCAGCCAGAATGGAACGCAGAGTGCCGCCGCGTACAATTCCTCCCGATTTAACAATCTCCACAGCCTAGACATACGGGTAGATCGCCGCTGGAATTTTGCGAATTGGGATTTGATTGTCTATCTCGACATCCAGAATATCTACAACAACAAGGCTGTGAGCCAGATTCGCTGGAATGCGCGTGAGCAGCGTGCAGAAGTGAACGAAAGCATTGGAATTCTCCCTTCCATCGGAATCAGCGCCGAGCTCTAGCGCCTCCACGGCAAACAGATGCAATAGATGTAACCGGTTGCACCCGCAGATCATTTCCCATATATTTAATCCGGTTGCCAGCAGCCTACGAACATTCGTTCTCCGGACTTTCCCAAGAACACAAGCAGCGACACGCGTGATATTGGAGCGATGAGCGATCAAGGACGTTTCAGCGCCTCCTGAATATGAAGCGTACGCTCTGTTTCTGCTGTGTTCATTTCTTCCACATCATAAGGGTCAGATCATTCATGAAACTTGATAGTTTCCTTCACGCTCTTCTTCCCAAAGACGACAAGTTCTTCAAGTACTTTGAAAAGGATGTCGACAATCTGCAGCAAGCGGCGAGGATGTTCAGCGAACTGATGTCGAATTCAATGTCAAAGGAAGAACGTGCCCAGAAAATCCGCAGGATCGAGGAATTTGAACACAAGGGAGATGAGATTACACATCAGATTTTTTCCGAGCTCGGATCGACGTTCATCACACCATTTGACCGTGAAGATATTCATGCGTTGACATCAAAGCTGGACGATATTCTCGACTACATTCAAGGAGCGGCCAACCGGATTGTCCTGTATCGTGTCGATATCATTCTCCCCGAAATGGAGCGACTGGCCATTCTGATCTGCCAGGCAGTCAACGAACTCAGCGTCGCAATCCACCATTTACGTGACTATCAGAACGAGTCGAGTATTCGCGAGAATCTTGTGAAGATTCACAGCATCGAAAACGAGGCGGATGATTTGTTCGAGCGTGCCATTGCCAACCTGTTCGATACCTGCAAAGACCCGATTCTTCTGATCAAGAACAAAGAGCTGATTGTGAGTCTCGAAACGGCAACGGACAAGTGCGAGGATGCGGCGAACGCCATCGAATCGATTATCGTCAAGAACGCCTGATATGCTGACACTCGTTATCATAATCATTGTGATGGCTTTGTTGTTTGATTTCCTTAACGGAATGAACGATGCTGCCAACTCCATTGCAACAATTGTATCGACACATGTACTTTCGCCCAAGCTTGCGGTATTGTGGGCGGCGTTTTTCAATGTTGCCGCAGCGTTTGGATTCGGTGTGCATGTTGCCAATACAATCGGGAGGGGGATTGTTGAGCTGTCAGTTGTGAACGAGTACCTGATTCTCGGAGCATTGATCGGGGCCATCGTCTGGACGCATGTCTGCACACGATATGGCCTGCCGATCAGCGTCTCGCATGCCCTCATTGGCGGGCTTGCAGGTGCCGGGCTGGCGAAAGGCGGATTTGAGGCGCTTGTAGCCGCCGGTCTTATCAAGGTATCATTGTTCATTTTTCTCTCCCCTCTGTTGGGATTGTTGATAGCATACGTTTTTATGGTTGGTGTAACGTGGTTGTCGCGGAATTCTTCGCCGCACAAGGTTGACCGCGTCTTTCGGGTGGGACAGTTACTCTCATCGGCTGCGTACAGTCTTGGTCACGGCACAAATGACGCGCAGAAAACCATGGGTATTATTGCGTTGGTTCTTTACACATCGGGTTATCTGGGTGACGAATTCTACGTTCCGGTCTGGGTAATTCTTTCGGCACATGCGGCAATCGGACTTGGCACATACATGGGAGGGTGGAAAGTTGTCCGCACGATGGGAATGAAACTAACCCACTTGCGACCAATCGGCGGTTTCTGTGCCGAGACAGCGGGTGCCTCCATCCTTCTCGGAACGGCGCTGGCAGGAATTCCCGTCAGCACTACCCACACGATTGCCGGTGCCATAATGGGCGTTGGGTCAACAAGGAGGTTGTCGGCTGTGCGGTGGGGAATCGCAGGCAGAATCGTTTGGGCATGGGTTCTTACGATTCCGGCATCCGCGACTGTTGCCGCCGGAGGATATTACATCGTTGATGCCATCCACAACCTGTTTGTGTGACAAAGAAATGGCTTGAACTTCGTTCCTGTTTTCTGTATCATACATCCACATTTGAAATCCATTCCGCGATAGCTCAATGGTAGAGCATGCGGCTGTTAACCGCAGGGTTGCAGGTTCGAGTCCTGCTCGCGGAGCCAGAGGCCTTGGGATTACTCCCCAAGGCTTTTGCATTTACAATCAACTGCTTAGGTGTCTCCTCTCCTCATGATCACAGTGAAAAGTCTATGTGATGTGGCGGCTGTGAGCCTGAGCAATTGAAGCCTCAAAAAATGGGTGACAGTCTTTGTGCACCCCGCAGGCCTGTGTGAACCGTCTACCGGACGAAAGAGGAAATCGTTCGGTCGCAAGCAATTTCATTTGACAAACGATTCCGTCCGAAGTATATTTGGAGGGAATTTTGTAAGCATCAATTTGTTGACACTATGCCGGTCCCGTATCGGTCACTCCGGACGTCTCTTCTGTAGCATTTTCTATCTAATCACATTTCACAGGATGTATGCGTGCAACGGTAATTTGTGTCGCTTTATGGAGTGCTACGGCTCTTGCGTCCGAGATGTTCGGCGGCCCGAGGGATAATCTCACAAGGATAAACCGCGTCGATACTCTCGGCAACGAATGTCTGAATTTTCCGTTCCCTCAGAATGCAACCTATCCTTTCGGCCTCATGCCGAACGGCAGAGATCATGCAATGGCTTACCAATCCTATCTTGCATGGAAAAACAACTACGTCACAACCGACGGAGCATGCGGTTTCCGCAGGGTGGTGTTTAACGACATGAATACGACTTACTCCGAGGGGATAGGATACGGGATGCTTCTCGCCGTCAATGCAGGCGATCAGGAGTTGTTTGATGATTTGTTCGGATACTACAACAACTTTCTCGATCAAAAAGGACTCATGCACTGGTGGATCGGGAGTAATTGCCAGGTTATCGGAATTACGGCGGCAACGGATGCGGATCAGGATGTGGCGTTTGCGCTTCTTCAGGCTCATCGGCAGTGGTGCAGCGAAGGGGCAGTCAACTACCTTCTGAGTGCACAAACGATCATCGATCGGTTGTACGCTCACACGGTTGAACCGGATACGTATGTTCTCAAACCCGGAGATAGTTGGGGAGGCTCGCATGTGACGAATCCTTCGTACTTTGCTCCGGCATACTACCGGGCATTTCGTGAGGCAACAGGGAATGCGGGTTGGGATTCGGTTGTTACCAAATGCTATGAGATTCTGAACAACGCGGCACATCACACAACGGGTCTGGTGCCCGATTGGTGCCAGGCAAATGGTCAACCGGCAAACGGGTTCGCGTACTACTACTACTACGATGCAACACGAACGCCGTGGCGGGTCGCTCTGGACTACCTGTGGTATGGTGATCAACGTGCTTACGAATTCTGCAAGAAGATCTCAAATTTTGCTCGAGGGATTGGCGCTCCCAATATTCTTGAAGGATATCATCTCAATGGAACTCCCCTCAATTGGTCGCACATCAATGTGTTCATCGGTCCGTTTGGCGCGGGTGCAATGGCAACGGATGAAGCGTACCAGGCATTTTGTGATTCAATGTACGATGAGAACGTAAATACCATCCCATGGTTCATTCCCGGAAATTACTATAACTACAGTTTGAGGACGCTCACGCTGTTCCTTCAGACAGGGAATTTCCTCAACCCGAACGAAGTGCCGTTGCCTGTGCATCTCGCGTATTTCAGAGGCCGGGTTACCCTGCCCGGTAACCGCGCATTGCTTGAGTGGGGAACGCTGTCCGAGCTGAACAACTATGGATTTGAGATCCAGAAACGAACTCCATCAGCGCCGGAGTTCGCAACGCTGCCCAATAGTTTCATTCCCGGACACGGCACAACGCTTGAGCCGCAATTCTATTCGTTTGCAGACAATGAAGCCATCACGCGTCCAACATACTACAGGCTGAAACAAATTGACCTTGACGGGAGATTGCATTTCACTGATGCAATCTTGGTGGAGGCACCAACGTCGGTTCATGAGGAAGCAGTTCCGGTTGCTTTTTCGCTGTATCAGAACTTTCCGAATCCTTTCAATCCCTCGACCCGGATTCGCTTCGGCCTCCCGAATGACGCCAATGTCAAGATGAGTGTGCATAATACCCTCGGACAACTCGTTGCTCAACTGATCGATGAAGAGAAGCCTCGCGGGTATCACGAAATGGTATTCCGTGCAGAGGGGTTGTCGAGCGGCGTGTACTACTGCACGCTCAGAGCCGGAGGATTCGTGGCATCCAGGAAACTCATTCTCGTCAAATAGTATCACGAACTCTGGTTTGTAAGGCGAAATCGTCACAATCTGCTCCCCCTTTGCCGTAATAATTCGTTTTCAGTTCTTGACAACCCTCTCATCTACGCGTATATTTTAGCGCGAGACAATCTCGTATCCACGAGCACACACCAACCTTTCGCGAAAGGTGGAATTGGGGGAGAGTGAACCCGCTTCGATTTGTAGAAAGAATCCTTCTTGTTGCCTTTGTGAGTGCCGGGTCATTATGGGCACAGCAATTCGGCATTTCCGACACGCTGGAATGTCACAACTATCCATTTCCTCAGGATGCGATTTATCCCCACGGTCTGATGCCGGCGGATCGTAATCACCTTCACGCTCAACAATCATACCTCAGTTGGAAGAACAACTATGTTACATCCTCCGGAGCCTGCGGGTTTCGGCGCGTGCTGTTCAACGACATGAACTCGACTTACTCCGAGGGAATCGGATACGGAATGCTGCTTGCCGCTAACTTTGATGACCAGCCATTGTTCGATGACCTTTGGCGCTACTACGTGGCCAATCTTGACCAGTACGGATTGATGCACTGGTGGATTGGCAACAACTGCCAGGTGTTGGGCATCAATGCCGCGACCGATGCCGACGAGGATGTTGCATTTGCGCTTTTGCTTGCCGACAAACAATGGTGCAGTACCGGCCCTCTCAACTACAGGCAACTTGCAGTCACGCAAATCAATCGGATCTATCAACGCCAGGTTGAACGCAACACGTATGTGCTGAAGCCCGGGGATACGTGGGGAGGTTCCAACGTCACAAATCCTTCTTACTTTGCTCCGGCATACTATCGTGCATTTCGCGAAGCCACAGGCAATGCCGCGTGGGATTCCGTGATTACAAAATGTTATCAGATTCTGAACAACGCCGCACACCCGACAACCGGGCTTGTGCCTGATTGGTGTCAGGCGAATGGTTTGCCGGCAAGCGGCTTTGCCTATTATTACTACTACGACGCAACAAGAACCCCGTGGCGAATTGCGCTGGATTATTTATGGTTTGGTGACGAAAGAGCAAAAGCTTTTTGCGAGAAGATCTCATCGTTTGCCCGCAACATCGGGTCAGTCAATATTGGCGAGGGATATCAAATAGATGGAAGTCCAATGGGTTCGGCGCATATCAATGTGTTTGTCGGGCCGTTCGGGGCCGGCGCAATGGGAACGGGGGCACCATTTCAGGCTTTTTGCGATTCCGCTTATGAGGACAATGTCGCAACGGTGCCGCAGTTCGTGAATGGAAACTACTACAACTACAGTCTGCGAACCCTCACGCTTTTTCTTCAGACGGGGAACTTCTTCAACCCATTGGCGGATCCGGTTCAGATACCGGCAATCCCGTCATTGGTGAGTCCTGTGAATGGGTCAACCACCAATCCCACTTCTCCCGTACTGGTCTGGCATGCGTCCGCGCGGGCCACGAGCTACAGAATACAAATTGCGGCTGATTCAACATTTACATCATTGATGCTTGATGATTCGACGCTGGTTGACACAACACGGTTTGTTACGGGATTGTCAAATGCAACCTCGTACCATTGGCGCGTTAAGGCGAAAAATCATGTTGGATGGACTGAATTTGGTGCCTCGTGGAAGTTCACTACAGTTCCGTTGCCACCGGTTGCTCCGGCACTTCATCTGCCCGCTAATTGGGCAGCAGGAGTAGCGGTTTCTCCTACTCTTTCATGGGATAGCTCACAGAATGCGTCAATGTATCGGGTTCAGGTTTCAAGCGATTCGTTGTTCTCAAGTGTTGTTGTTGACGACTCCGCGGTTGCTGCAACCTTCTTGCCCGTCGGGCCACTGAACTTTCTGACGGCATACTATTGGCGTGTAAGTGCCCGCAATGAAGGGGGCTCGAGTCCGTTTTCGGAGGCATGGCGTTTCACGACTACGCTTCCACCGCCTTTACTCCTTATGCCGCCCGATGGCGCGGTAGGAGTCTCAACCAATCCTTTACTCTCGTGGGATTCAGTGGCGGGTGCGCTCCGGTATCAGGTACTGGTTTCGCGGGATTCGTCATTCGGTATTGTAGTCCTTGATAGTGTGGTGGTCGGCGAAATTGAATGTTATGCAGCCGGACTGGAGAATTCACTCCAGTATTTCTGGAGAGTAAGGGGGAGCAACACGGAAGCTGTCGGAGTCTGGTCGGATGTATGGAGGTTCACAACAATACTCCGATTGCCGGATCAGGTCGTACTGGTTGCCCCGCTGAATGCAGCAGTTATCGCATCCGACAGTGTGCAATTCACATGGCGCCCAAGCGGGCCTGCGGTAGACTTCTATTGGTTTGAAATAGCAAGTGATTCAACCTTCGAAGATTCCAAAATCGATTCGACACTGACAGATACCATTCGCGTAGCCCGCGGCCTCGTGAATCATTCCTTGTATTGGTGGAGGGTGAGATCAAAGAATGAAGCGGGTTGGGGAGAATTCAGCGATGTTCGAAGGTTCAGTGTGTTGACCACGAGTTCGGGCACAACATACGCAGTTCCTCAGGAGTTCGAGCTTGCGCAGAACTATCCGAACCCGTTCAACCCGACGACGACAATCAGGTACGGTTTGCCGCGCAACTCGGATGTTTCCCTGTTCGTGTTCAACACTCTTGGCCAGGTCGTGGAAGAAATGGTAAATGATTATCAGCAGGCCGGCTATCATGAAGTCGTATTCAGGAACACTCGCCTCGCGAGCGGCATCTACTACTTTCAATTGCGTGCCGGGGGAGTGATTCTGACAAAGAAATTCGTTCTGATCAAGTAGCAGCAAATCAACGCATTCCTCTCTAACCGGGAATTTTGTGACACGACGCATGTGCAGGATTCGGACTTTTACGCACAATGCTTTCGTTCACTCACTCAGTAGTTTCGTACGTACCACAACAACGAGATGACCACTCCCAATACGCCGCTTGTGTCGGTTGTTATTCCCGCCTACAACGCAGAAAGGTTTGTCGGCAAGACCATCGAGTCGATTCTGTTGCAGACCTACCCGCACTTTGAAGTCCTTGTCGTTGACGATGGTTCAACAGACAGTACAGCAGGTATAGTCAAATCGTTTGCTGTTCACGATTCCCGCGTCAAGCTTCTTCAGAAACCCAACGGGGGGGTGGCGACGGCACGCAACATGGGTATTCGGAACGCAACAGGCGAATATGTTGCCCCATGCGATTCCGATGATGTGTGGTATCCCGACAGATTGAAGGCGCAGGTTGAATGTATGATACAATCGGATGAGTCTGTTGGACTCGTCTATTGCTGGTCAAAGATCATCGACGAAGATGACCGGCCCATTGTTGATATAACGCACTCGTATGAAGGGCGAGTATTTGCCGATCTGGTCTATTCAAATTTCCTTGGAAACGGCAGTTGTGCGCTCATCCGGCGAAGGTGCTTTGATGCGGTGGGGGAGTATAACGGCGCTACAACACCATGTGAGGAATGGGACTTGTACATCCGTGTTGCCGAACGTTACAAGGTCCGTCTCGTCCCGAACATTCTCGTCGGATACAGGGAGGTGCTGACCAGTTTGTCTGCAAATCATTACCGGATGGAAGGAGCCTTTGCATCGCTGCTGAAGGAGATAAAACATCGTCACCCGCACATTCCAAATCCGATACTCCGGGTGGCGAAGGGGTCGTACTACCTGTACCTTACCGGAAAGAGTAATCGTCGCAGTCGGTATGGCACATCTCTCAGGTATTTAGGGATCAGTCTTTTTTCAGATCCGTTGCGATTCTTTTCGTCAGAATTCCATTCTACACTTGCAAAGGCAATCCTCCGTTTCCTTGCCCATCCTGTAACTTCCAGAATCTGGAAGGACGATCGCATGTGGCGCACGATGAGGCGGAAACTTCATGCTCCGGCGACGACACAAGAACATGGTGAAGCAGAGAACAAACGAACGCCCGCTACAGCAGCTCCTTTGCGACTGTTTGACCGCTTGCATAACTCCCGCATGAAACGATTCAGAGACGAGGCAAACGCCGTTTTGTCCGCCGACGGGCACAGGACATCAGGACAGTAAGAACGGCTCCACCGTGCGGAAGAATCCGAATTCCTTTTTGAGCTCCGATGACATATAGGCATTTTTTATTCTCATACTCCGGATTCCAACGAACAGTCTTCGCCACTGTTTGGATGGTGTTCATTCTTGTCAGTTCCACACGCTGTCAATGGACAAGCAGCACGAGCGGAAGTACAGACCCGCTTTCTGCGGTGACACATGCCGGCGGCAGCCGTTGGTACGCTGTAGGGGCACGCGGGTTCATCGCCTGCTCGGAAGACAGCGGTGTTACATGGAGCAAGCAATCAAGCGGCACAAATACTTGGCTCAGTGCAGTCAGTTTCGTTGATGAAAACACGGGATGGATTGTGGGATGGAATGGAAGAATGCTCACCACCTCCAACGCCGGAGAAGTGTGGCTGCAATACGAAGGAGGGACGAAGAAATCGCTGTACGGCGTTTCCTTTTCAGACAAGAGAAACGGAGCCATCGTCGGTTTCGAGGGAACGATTCTTCGAACGAAGGACGGTGGAGCAACCTGGGTGACGCAGCCGGGCGGAACAACGGCGAACTTGCGCGGCGTGTTTCTTATCGATAGTGTCACAGGTATTGCCGTGGGGTCCGAAGGAACAATCCTCCGCACGACCGATGCGGGCGAGACGTGGACTCGGCGACCGTCAGGGAAATCAACACTGCTCCACAACGTTCGTTTCACCAACGCGGGTTTTGGAATAGCGGTCGGCGAAGCAGGAACGATCCTCACTACTACCAATGGTGGCGTAGATTGGCGAGAGGCCCCCTCCAACACTACGTCGGATCTTTGGGATGTATGCTTTGCTGACACAAAAATCGGTTTTATCGTCGGGTCTGCCGGCGCACTGTTGAAGTCGACAGACGGCAGGAACATTTGGGCTAACCAGCCAGCCGGAACAGAAACCGATTTGCGCGGCGTGTCGTTTGCAAACGGTACGATAGGTGTTGTCGTGGGTGTACATGGAACGATTCTCCGGACGCAAAATGGCGGCGGTTGCGAGAAGTTTCCATTTCCTCGGAACATTGTATACCAATACGGCGCTATGCCGCGACAACGGAATCACGGGATTGCTGAAGCCTCGTACATGAGTTGGAAGACCGGCTACGTGACGTCGCAAGGTGCGTGCGGTTTCCGGCGGGTGTTGTTTGACGATATGCGTTCAACAACATCCGAGGGAATCGGGTACGGGATGTTGTTAGCTGTTACGTTCGGCGATCAGGCACTCTTTGATGATCTGTGGTCGTACTATCAAAGATTCCTGAACAAAAGCGGCTTCATGGATTGGCACATCAGCGACAGTTGTACAGTTCTGGGATACGGAGGTGCAACCGACGCCGATGAGGATGCAGCCTTTGCGTTGTTGCTTGCCGACGAGCAGTGGTGCAGCGATGGCAAAGTCAACTACCGGGAGGATGCGCAGGTTCTGATTGACCGGATCTTCACACATCAGGTCGAGCCGGAAACGTTTGTTCTTAAACCCGGAAACGGCACGTGGGGTGGATCGCATCTCCTCAACCCATCGTATTTTGCCCCGGCGTATTACCGTGCATTCGAGGCAGCAACGGGCAACCCGGGATGGTCGAGGGTCATGGAGAAATGCTATGAAGTTCTGAGAAATGCTGCCCATCCGGAAACCGGACTTGTGCCGGACTGGTGCAAAGCAGACGGATCTCCGGGACAAGGGCGTGAAAATAATCATTACTATTATTGGGATGCAACAAGAACGCCGTGGCGAATTGCCCTTGACTATCTTTGGTACGGGAACGAAGAAGCACGGCAATTCTGCTTGAAGATTGCCGGATTTGCGCGAACAATCGGCGCAGCAAATATCGGGAACGGCTATTCGTTGGATGGCAAGCCGATGGGGCCCGAACGCAATAGCATATTTGTGGGGCCTTTCGGGGCGGCTGCAATGGTTGCGGGCGAGGAATATCAACCATTGTGTGATTCACTTTATCGCGAGAATGCTCTCCGTGAACCTCCGGCTGTGGGAAATTACTACAACTGGAGTCTGCGCACGTTGACCTTGCTTCTTCAAACGGGAAATTTCCGCCCTCCTGACCTGTTCCGGCGTCCATAGCCGGGTTGCTTGCTGTGTAAAAAATTGCTACAATGTCTGTGGCAACACGCCGGAAGTATCTTCAACCCCAACATCTACCCCCGTTCTTTCACACCCTGCAAGGGAATGCAGGCCCGGCCTTCATGTGAAGAGATTTTCAACGTTTTCTCATCATCATCTTCATCCTCCTGTATTCATCACCATACGTTGCTTCGGGTCAGGAATGACCATTTCCTGCGCAGGATGTGCTGTAGGCACAGCAGATTCACGTTCAGGAAATCACTATGTACAATTCAATAGTCCTTGTCAAACAGGTGCCCGACACCTCCAACATCTCCGGCCAGGTGATGAAAGAGGATGGAACGGTCAACCGGGCGAAGTTGCCGGCGATCTTCAATTTTGAAGACAGAGTCGCGTTGGAATTCGCCCTTCAGATCAAGGATCGCTGCGGCGGAAAGGTAACGGCTGTGACGATGGGTCCGCCCCGTGCGTCCGACATTCTTCGCGAATGCCTCTACATGGGGGCGGACGATGCGTTTCTGATTACCGACAGGAAGTTCGCCGGAGCAGATACGCTCGCGACCTCCTATGTTCTCAGCGAAGCGATCAGGAAGATCGGAGATGCTGATCTCATTTTTGCCGGCAGACAGGCAATTGACGGCGATACGGCACAGGTGGGCCCGCAGACGGCTGAAAAACTCGGCATTCCGCAAATCACATACACCGAAGAAATCCTCGACATCGGCGGGAACAAGATACGCGTCAAGAAGAAAATTGACGGCGGATACGAGATAGTGGAGGCGCAACTTCCCGTCCTTCTGACAGTGCTCAAGGATGCGGCCGAGCCCCGGCCGTTCAGCGCGAAACGCGTCATGGCATACAAAGGGGCGAAGTCACTTCTCGAACTCGAAAAACTTGCCGAAGGAAATTCCCTACTGTACATCGACAAACTCATCTACGAATACAAGAACCGCTCGCTCTTCATTCCGACGTTGACGGCGGAAGATCTGCACATCGACGTCGCACGATGCGGCATCAAGGGCTCACCCACAAAAGTGTACGAGGTGGAATCCGTCGTGCTGACCGGAAGCAAACCGATGCGGTTTGAGAATTCCAAGGCAGGCATGCTCTCCCTCGTCGATGTATTGATGGAAGACAGAATACTGGGATGATGATCATGGAAAACTTCACAAATGATGTCTGGGTGTTTGTTGAGCAACGGGACGGAAAACCCGCTGAAGTGAGCTTCGAGCTTCTCAGCAAAGGCCGGAAATTGGCCGACAGCATGGGAGGAAAACTCAAGGCCGTTGTACTCGGAAACGACGTACAGACCATTGCGGCCGATACATTCCGTTTTGGTGCGGACGAGGCAATGGTTGTCTCCCACCCCGATCTCGGACACTACACAACATTGCCCTATGCACGCGTACTGAATGACCTCGTCGGGGCCCACACACCACGCATTGTCTTGTTCGGCGCCACGATTGTCGGGCGTGACCTTGCACCGCGCATCGCGTCGCATACCCGCAGCGGCCTGACGGCCGATTGCACCGATCTGAAGATTGCGGATGTGACGTATCTCGGCAAGGAACACAAGAACTTGTTGTTGCAGATCAGGCCCGCTTTTGGCGGCAATATCATTGCAACGATTATTACTCCCGATACGCCGACGCAAATGGCGACAGTCCGGGAAGGAGTGATGGAGCTTCATCCTCTCTCTCATCCGCATGAGGTGAACATCACCCACATTCCCTACACTCCGGACAGCGTGGATAGCATTGTGACCATCATCGAACAACACCGTACCGAAAACAAAGTAAATCTGAAAGGGGCCCCGATCATCGTCGCGGGAGGATACGGTCTTGGCACAAGAGAAAATTTCCGTCTCGTTCACGAACTAGCGCATACTATAGGCGGAGAGGTTGCGGGAAGCCGCGCAGCGGTGGATGCAGGGTTTATACCGCATGAACGACAAGTCGGGCAAACGGGAGTGACCGTGCGCCCTAAACTCTATATCGCCATCGGAATTTCCGGAGCTATTCAGCACAGGGCGGGCATGCAGGAGGCCAAAAAGATCATTGCCATCAATACGGATGCGGATGCGCCCATTTTCGATGTGTCGCATTACGGCATCGTTGGTGATGCCACCGACGTCATCCCGAAATTCATCGAAGCATTCAGAAGCAGATTGAAGTGAGGGTCTATGCCGAACTACTTTCTTGACAATCCAGATATTCTCTTTCATTTCAATAATCTTGACTTGAAGGAAGTCGTTGCCATTGCGGAAGACGACTACGCACAGGCACAAGAGTTTCCGTATGCTCCCGCCGGATACGAGGATGCAATGGAAAACTACCGGAAGGTGCTTGAAGTGGTGGGCGATCTTTCAGGGAACTTCATTGCAGCGCGGGCCGCGGGCGTGGATCATGAGGGCGCCAGGTTTGCCGACGGCAAAGTCGCCTATGCCGGGGGTACGCAGAAGAACTTGAAGCAACTCTCCCAAGCGGATTTGATGGGCATGATTCTTCCGCGCAAATACGGAGGATTGAACTTCCCCTTCACCATCTACATGATGACGGTGGAGATGCTCTCCCGCGCCGATGCGTCACTGATGAATATCTTCGGTTTGCAGGATATCGGTGATACGATCCGCAAGTTCGGCAACGAGGATCAACGGATGGAATTTCTGCCGAAGATCAGTTCGGGCGAACACACCGGCGCAATGGCATTGACGGAGCCCGATGCAGGTTCCGATCTGCAGGCAGTGAAACTCCATGCCTATCAGGACGAGCAAGGCCGATGGTTCCTGCGCGGAATGAAGCGCTTCATCACCAACGGCAATGCGCAGGTGTTGCTTGTTCTTGCCCGATCAGAAGCCGGAACAAAGGACGGCAGGGGCCTGAGCCTCTTCGTTTGCCATCACGACAAAACCGTCAAGATCCGCCGCATCGAGAACAAGTTGGGCATTCACGGCTCGCCCACCTGCGAACTGCAATTCAATGACACGCCTGCACAGCTTGTCGGATCACGGCGCTTCGGGCTCATCAAGTATGTCCTTGATTTGATGTACAGGGCGCGCATGGGTGTGTCGGCACAGGCGCTCGGGATTTCGCAGGCGGCATATGAAGAAGCGCTGAAGTACGCACGCGAGCGCAGGCAATTCGGCAAGGCGATTGCCGATATTCCGGTCATCTCCAACATGCTGATCGATATGCGTGTGATGCTCGAAAGTAATCGTTCGCTGTTCTACAGTACAACACAATGTGTGGATGAAAAGGAGAAGTTGGAAGACAGGATCGAAAAGCTGAAGGCGGAAGGAAAATCTGTCGCGGAAGAGACAGCCCGGCTGAAACACGTCACGAAAACAGCCAATCTGCTCACGCCCATGTCGAAATACATGCTCGCAGAGTGCAGCAACAGAATAACGTACGACGCACTGCAAATTCACGGCGGCACAGGATACATGAAGGAGTTCCATGTGGAGCAGCTTGCCCGCGATGCGCGCATCACGAATATTTATGAAGGAACGTCGCAACTGCAGATCGTCGCGGCGTCCGGCGGTGTCATCAATGATGTGTTGGGGGAGACGTTCGAGGCGAATGAGAAACGTGAGTACAAAGGAGGCCTCACCCGGCTTGCAGATCATCTGAAGGAAATCCGGCGCCTGTTTCTTGACAGCCTGAAATATGTGGTTGACAAGAAAGACAGCGGATTTCAGGATGTTGCTGCGAAGGACCTTGTAGAGATGTACGGCTCTCTCTACATCGGTTATCTATTATTGGATGAGGCGGAGATTGAGCCGCGGAAAGTGTTCATCGCAAATCGTTACATCGTTACTTCCCTGGCGCAGGCACGCAGGAATGCCGAGGCAATCAGGGGAGAGTTGTTTGGCGATTTGCTGCACGCAAGCAAGATTTTGCAGTAATCACATCCAATCAGATTCATTACGAGGAAACGATATCATGGCAAAGAGGACGGCGTACTACTACTATCGCATTTACGACGACAAAGAGCAGTTCAACTACATCCGGAGTACGTTTCAGGAGAAGAAGATCAGGACTCTCTTGAAGAAATTCGAGAAGACACATCAGGAATACTACAATTCGGAGTTTATTGACTTTCTCAAGAAGCAGGACCCCAAAGCAGAGCTGATTGATGTCGCGCCGATTTCGTACTAAGTCGTGATTGCTGTTTATAGGAGTTGTCGGGGCGGCGTTTCGGGAAGGTCTGCATCCGGGCCTTGGCCGCCACGCTTCAGGAAAGGAATATCCTGATCAACGCCCTCAGGAATGGCTTGGCGAATTCGAGCAGGATGATTCCGAACCCTATTCCCAATAATACCACTTGTGTTACTCTCAGCGCCTTTCTTCTTATCCTCATTCCCCTCCAATTACACTCATGGCACCGGAAGTAATGCACAGGCAAAAGTGCCCTAATAGCCTTTTCTGATGCGGTTTTGCTCCGTGAGCGGAATACGCGTGAGCTTTTGCAGGACGGGCATATCATAAGGGCGGTTGGGTTTGTTCCGTATCACATGAACTGAAGCAGCAAAGAGTTACATACTTGAGTTGCATTGTATCACTTGATTGCACAAGATGCAAGAGACGATGCAAAAAACGCGGATGCTGAACCTGATGCTTCCGAATTCGTTCAGGGGGGACGAGTCGGGAAAACAGGGAAGTCATCCCGTGTGCTGAAGGACGGCGGATTCGGAGAGAGGTCGGTGACTTGACGCGCTTAGCGTGTCACCTATGAGCACAGAACATTGTTGACTTTCACGCATTATTCGGTTACACTAATGCGTTACTTGAACGGACTCTGCAATCGTTAACTGCAAGTCCGGCATAATCTTACAGTCAACTGTGTGCTTGCACTGGCGACACCGGCATCAGGTCGGGCGGGAACTGCCGATGGAGTCTATTGGGGAGAGCGCAATACCATTTCCTTTGTCATTGACGGAACGTTGCAGGAACACGGCAGAGGATTTCTCACAGTACCCCCTCCCACATTGCCCCATCGGAATCGAACCGACAACAATTCTCCGCATGTACGCCAGTCTATCGTGATTCTCCGGCTCTATTCTCCGAGCGAGAGTCGTTTGGCAAGTACGGTTGGCAGACCTTTGGCAAGTATAGCTTTGGCAGCGCCGTCAATATCGTATTCTGACCGGATGTTCTGGTATGACCAGCTGTCAGAGTCGAACATGCCAAAGCTGAGCTGAGGATTGCCATCACGCGGCTGTCCGACACTGCCGACATTGATGAGAAAGCGCATATCTTTCTTGAGGGAGAAGGTTTTCAGATTCTCACCGCATACAAAGGGAATGTGCGTGTGGCCGATGAAACACAAAGGCGTTGCGAATGCCGGGAATTGCTTCTGCGCAAGAACGAGAGAAGAAACGTAGGTCCATTGTTCGGGCTCATGCGGAGAAGCATGCACAAGGGTTGCTTGTTCTTTGGCCGTGGAATAGGGGAGTGACTTCAGAAAATCGATATTGTCGGGTGTGAGTACCGAATGAGTCCACTCGGCGGCAATACGGCCGGGCTTCGTGAAGTAATGGGCAACGGAGGTGTCAATAGCGGCAAGGTCGTGGTTTCCCAGAACGGTCAAAGTACAACGCTCACGGATAAGCCCGAGGCATTCGTTGGGATTGGCGCCGTACCCGACAATGTCACCGAGACAATAGATTTCGTCAATGCGGGAACGGTCGATAATCGAAAACGCTTTGGCAAGTGCCTGAAGATTGGAATGAATATCAGCAAGAATAGCGACGCGCATATCTGATAAGTTATATGTTGAAACGAGAAAAGCAAGTCAAGTATGGTTGGGCGGAAAAATACTGTGAACAGGGACGAATTCGAACGTAACATCAAGCAAGGTGCAGCGTGGAAACAATAAACTTTGGAACAAACGGTGATATGCACGGGGGACTTCCGCGTGAATCCCATGTGCAGGAGTATGTCTCCATCATTCTTCGGGGAAAGTGGATCATACTTGCCTCGATGCTGCTTGCCACTACGATCAGCGCATTCGTCACATTGCGCACAGATCCGGTGTATGAATCCGCGGCTCTTGTTCTTGTGGATATGAAAGGAAAAGGAGGCCAGCTCCCGTTCTTTGATTTTGCCGGAACCAGCTTCAATAAGATGACCAACGAACTGGAGATCCTCAAATCGCGGACAATGGCGGAGGCGGTTGCCCAGGACCTGCTGAAGGACGCGGAACACGCCAGCCCGATTTCAGAGGTAACCCCGATACTTCTGGTGATTGTGGATGGCGTTCCCCAACAGAAACTCGCCAGTGTAAGAGAGGTTGCCGGGCGGCTGCTCGGGTCGGTGTTGTTTGTCCCGATTCGTGACTCGGATATTATCAGGATTACGGCACGAAGCAACCATCGGGCGGAGGCGGCATTACTCGCTAACACCTACATGAAGGTCTATGCCGAGCGGAACATGGATGCCAGCCGTACGCGCTCTCGCGCCGTTCGGGAGTTCCTGCAGGGTCAGTTGGAAACCCGTAGAACTGCGCTGGATACAGCCGAGGCATCCCTTCAGGCGTATATGAAGTCTGCAGGTATGGTCTCGCTCGACGGCGAATCCAACAAAGTCGTGGCCCAGTTGTCGCAACTCGAGGCAAACCGCGACGCTATCGAGGTGGAAATCCGGTCCAAAGAAAAGGCCCTCGCTTCCTATCGTGAAGAAATTGCCAAACAGGAACCCAGCGTTGCCCGGACACTGGGCGAATCGAGTGATGCGTATATCCGCTTGCTGCAAGACAAGCTTGCCGCGCTCGAGGTACAGCGCGATGTGGTCATCGCCCAGAATCCTGCGCTTGCCGGACAGTCTATTTACTCCGAGAAGCTGAAGGAAATCGACTCCCAGATTGCCGCGTTGAAGGTGAATCTCAAATCACGAACGGAAGCATTTCTGAAAACCATCGGCTCCGGCGAAGACGGCATCGGCAGTGCCGCGTTTGTCGGGCAGATGAGGCAGAAGATCGTCGAGCAGCAAATTGAGTTGGAGGCCCTTGATGCACGCAAGCGGGCTTTGCAGTCTGTTATCGCGCAATACGAGCGGCAGTTCAATCAGATTCCGGAAAAAAGCATCGAACTGGCGAAACTCCAGCGGGCACGACTCAGCAACGAAAAACTCTACCTTCTCGTCGAGGAGAAGTACAACGAAGCAGCTATCACCGAAAAATCCGAATTCGGGTATGTTGACATCATTGATCCGGCAATTGTGCCGGGAGGGCCCGTCAGTCCCAACATGCGCAAGAACCTGATTCTTGGCCTGTTAGTCGGGCTCGGACTTGGTGTTGCGTACGTCCTCTTGCGTTCCTACCTCGATGTTCGGGTCAGAACACCCGAGGATCTGAAGCGATTCGGGTTTATTCCGCTGTCTGCCGTGCATCAAATGGACAATATGCACAAGCAGGAAGCTTCGACGGGGAACGGGCATTCCCCTCATGAAAGTCCCGATTTCGACCCGCACCTGGTTGCGTACCACAATCCGCTGTCGCCTCTTGCCGAGGCGTACCGCCGTTTGCGCACGAACGTTCTGTACGCACAGCTTGATACGCCGCTGAAGAGTTTTTTGGTAACGAGCGCAAACCCCTCGGAGGGGAAATCCACCACGATCTCCAATCTCGCTGTTGCGTTTGCACAGGCAGAGAAAAGAGTGTTGCTGGTTGATGCGGATATGCGTCGGGCGACAATTCACAACTACTTCCGAATCAACAAGAACCCCGGCCTCACGGATATCTTTGTCGGGAGTGTCTCCATTGATGATGCACTGAACAGGAATGTTGTGGAAAATCTGGACGTGTTGTGCTGCGGTACAACGCCACCCAACCCGGCGGAACTTCTCGGCTCGCGCAGGATGCGTGAATTCATCGAACAGATGAGTGGAAGTACGACATCCTGATGTTCGATTCGCACCGCTGCTGGCGGTAACAGTGCAGCTGTGCTCTCGACCATTGTCGACGGGGCAATTCTTGTCGCCTCCGCAGAAGACCCGATGCCGGCAATCTACCGTGCAACAGGATCGTTGACAAATGTCGGAGGAAAAGTACTCGGTGTGCTGCTCAATAATTTTGATGTCAAGAAAGCATACGGCGGCTACTACGGAAGCTACGGGTACAGTTACTATGCGCACAATTACGGGTACTACCATTCCAACGGAAACGGTGAGAGTCCGAAGAAGAAGCGGAAGAAAACTGTCGGCAGTTGAGAGTACCTCGTTCACGAAAACCGGTTTGTTCACAATCTGTATAAAGAGGGTATGAAGAATTTTCTGTTGATTGGTATAGTTGCGATCTTGCTGTCGCATCAGGCACAGGCACAGCTCGATCAAACAGGGCTGCTTTCCGCCACATCGGTGGGAACGACAACGTCGAACTTCTATTTTGCGAAGCCGAATGAGCTGACCATTATCGTGAATGTGCTGGGATTTGTGCAGAAGCCCGGACGGTACGAAATCTCCAGCACCATTGATCTGATCAACCTGCTCGCATTAGCCGGCGGCCCTTCCGTGGATGGAACGCTAAAGGGAATCAAGATCTCCCGTCTCGTTCGAAACGAGGAGCGGTTTGCCCGCCAAGAGTTCACGGTTGACCTGAACGATCTTACCCGTATTGGTGCGGAACAACTCGCTTTGCAGCCCGGCGATGTCGTGGAGGTCGACAGATCCACGTGGTCGGTAGTCCGTGATATCTTCGGTGTGGTGGGATACGCTGCCGTGATCACCACAACCGCTGCCACGGTCATTAATCTGGCCCGACGATAAGTTGTCTCTCACAACGGTCCGGGGTATTTCCGAGATGAACCATCACCTATCCGCAACAGAGCACACCGCACGCTGGTACGCGCTGTACACCCGTTCCCGGTTTGAAAAGAAGATCGACGATGATTTTCGCCGGCGGGGAATCGAAAGCTTCCTTCCGCTCGTGGAAGAAGTACGTTTGTGGAGCGACCGGAAAAAGAAAGTGCTTGAGCCGCTGTTCCGGGGGTACATTTTTGTGCGGACGGACTTGCGCAACAAGGTCTCCATCCTTCAAACCGACGGCATTGTCCGGTTTGTGGGTGTGCGTAACACGCCATCGCCTGTTCCCGAACACCAGATCAATTGGGTGCGCATTCTCGCCGGGTCGCCTGATGCGATCCGTCGCGAGGAATATGTAAGCGTGGGCGAGGTCGTACGAATCATCGCCGGTCAGTTCAAAGGTGTTGAAGGAGTTGTCATGAAGGTGAAGGATACGGCTCGTGTCGCCGTGTCGTTATCGTGCATAGCGCAGTCGGTATCCGTGGAAGTGCCACAGGAGTTTTTGGAGAGAATCGATCAGCCTGTTGAGGAACAAAGAGCGGGCTTCATACCAAGGCTGTAGTTCATCCCTTCATATGTCAGCGACATTGAAGAGACGTTGAGAGTTGTGTTGTAACAAAATGCCCAAGTAGGCCGCATCTGCTTGTTCTAAAAGCAGAATGTGACTGAAAGGGCGGAGCGTACCTGAGAGGACAGGTTGAGGCCAAGGATGAGATTGAGATTCCGGTCCGGAGATCGGAACCTTTAACCTGAATCTCAACCCCAAATGACAACAAGCGGACAGATGCAATAATGCACCCACCACAAATACATCAAGCTGATACAACGAAGGATAACCTTCTAAACAAAATTAATGGCAAGACTGCTGTTGTCGGCATCATCGGGCTCGGCTACGTAGGCCTGCCGCTCGGCCTTTGCTTTGCGGAGAAGAAGTTCCATTGCATCGGGTTCGATATCGACCGCAAAAAAACGGACACATTGTCGAAAGGCGAATCGTACATCAAGCACATTCCTTCCGAACGTATCCGGCAGGCTGTCTGTTCGGGCATGTTCAGCGCGACAACAGATTTTTCGATGATTGCGAAGTGCGACGCCGTTCTGATTGCCGTCCCCACACCGCTGAACAAGAACCGCGAGCCCGACATGTCGTACATCGTCAGCACCTGCGAGACAATTGCGCCGTACGTGCGTTCAGGGCAGTTGTTCGTGCTGGAGTCAACCACCTATCCCGGCACAACAGATGAGGTGGTGATTCCGATTCTCGAATCAACCGGATTGAAATGCGATGTTGATTTCTTTGCCGCATTCTCTCCCGAGCGTGAAGATCCGAACAACAAGGAGTACCGCACCGAGACGATCCCGAAAGTCGTCGGTGCAACATCGCCTGACGGACTTGCTGTCGCGGATAAACTCTACTCGCAAATCGTTGTGCGAACGGTACCTGTTTCCTCAACCCGCGTCGCCGAAGCAACGAAGCTGATGGAGAACATCTTCCGTTCGGTAAACATCGCCCTGGTCAATGAGCTGAAAGTTGCC
Source organism: Bacteroidota bacterium (assembly GCA_019637975.1). NCBI lineage: Bacteria > Pseudomonadati > Bacteroidota > Bacteroidota bacterium. The sequence continues at coordinate 159,155 of JAHBUR010000003.1, forward strand.
TTCATGAAAATGGGAATTGACGTGTGGGAAGTGATCGAAGCAGCGAAGACAAAGCCGTTCGGCTATATGCCGTTCTATCCGGGTCCGGGTCTCGGCGGCCACTGCATTCCCATTGATCCGTTCTACCTTACGTGGAAAGCGCGGGAGTATGGTGTTGCCACGCGGTTCATCGAGTTGGCGGGCGAGATCAATACTTCCATGCCGGACTTTGTGGTGCAACGCGTGATGGAGGCACTCAATGATCACGGCAAGGCACTCAAAGGCTCGAAAATCCTGATGTTGGGACTTGCATACAAAGCCAACGTTGATGACGACCGCGAATCCCCTTCCTATCACTTGATCGAGAAGCTGGAAGAGAAAGGCGCAACGGTAAGCTACAACGATCCGTTCGTCCCCGTGATCCGTCCCTCGCGCGAATGGTCGAAATACGCAGGCCGCGAGTCGGTGGAGATAAGCAACATCTACGACCTCATCCTCATCGCAACGCCGCATGACGAATACAGGAGAATGGATTTCAGCAGCTTCACCGCACCGATTGTGGATACGAGGAATATGGTGTCCATAGGAAGAGCGTATAAGGCGTAGGGTGAGGATGAGGTTAAGGTTGAGATCAAGGTCGAGGTTTAGCTAGATGTATGAATCGTTTCGTGACATGCCTGTTTGGCGGGAGGCGATGGAGATTGCTGCTGAGGTCTTTCGCCTTACTGATGGTCTCCCGAAGAAGGAAGATTACGGCGTTACGAGCCAAATCCGTCGATCTGCTTTGAGCATTTCCGGCAATATTGCTGAAGGCTTTGGGCGGCACCACTCAAAAGATAAAATGAACTTCTACTATATAGCACGTGGGTCGGCAACGGAAACACAAAGCCACCTTGAGTATTGCAGGAGAGTCGGGTATATCCCCGAAACGTCGGTTGCCACTCTCGATGTTCGGTTGTCGCAGTTGATTCATGATATCAACAAGATCATTCAATCACTCAATTTCTCAGCCTCAACCTAAACCTAAACCTAAACCTAAACCTAAACCTAAACCTCTTCCTTGTCCTCCTACCTAGTCACCGGTTCCGCCGGATTCATCGGCTATCATCTTGCGGAAAGACTCCTTTCGCAGGGGGTGCGTGTCGTCGGACTGGACAACATGAATGCGTACTACGATGTCAGTCTGAAGGAGGCGCGGCTCGACCGTTTGCGATGCCACAAGGGGTTCGAGTTTGTGAAGCTCGATCTTGCAGACCGGAGCGGGATGGAACGGCTGTTCGCTGAACACACATTCGATGTTGTTGTCAATCTTGCGGCGCAGGCGGGCGTGCGCTACTCGCTCACCAATCCGCATGCGTACATTGATTCGAACATTGTCGGGTTCCTCAATGTCCTTGAAGGATGCAGGCACGCAAAGGTGAAGCATCTCGTCTTCGCATCCAGCAGCTCGGTGTACGGTGCCAACACCCACATGCCGTTTGCCGTGTCGGACAATGTCGATCATCCGGTGTCGTTGTACGCGGCAAGCAAGAAGGCGAACGAGTTGATGGCGCATTCGTACGCGCACTTGTATGGCCTTCCGTGTACAGGACTTCGTTTCTTCTCTGTGTACGGCCCGTGGGGGAGACCGGACATGGCGATGTTCCTGTTCACGAAGGCGATTCTCGAGGGGAGACCGATCGACGTGTACAACAACGGTGACCTGCAACGTGACTTTACCTACATCGACGATATCGTCGAGGGGGTAGCGCGTGTCGCAACGAGAATCCCGTCCGCGGACCAGGCATGGAACGGCGCAGCACCGAATCCCGCAACCAGTAAAGCGCCGTACCGTCTCTACAACATCGGCAATCACAATCCGGTTCACCTGATGCACTTCATAGAACTGATCGAGAAGGCAACCGGGCGGACGGCGGAGAAGCGGTTTCTTCCTATGCAGCCCGGCGACGTGCCCGCAACATTTGCCGATGTGGATGATCTCGCGCACGATGTCGGCTTTGCGCCTTCGACGCCGATTGAGGAGGGAGTGAAGAGGTTTGTGGAGTGGTACAGGGAGTTTTATGGCGGCTGATGGTTGATGGTTGATGGTTGAATGACAAGGTTGAGGTTGAGGATAAGTAGTGAGCGCTGAGAGCTGATTGCCGATAGCTGATAGCTAAAAAAACAATGCAAACAGAAACAACAATATCACCGGTAATTCCCGTCATCCGCATTGAGCCTTCGCGTGGATGGGTTTCGCTGAAGCTCAAAGAGTTGTGGGAGTACCGAGAGCTTCTGTACTTCCTCACGTGGCGCGATATCAAAGTGCGCTACAAGCAAACAGCACTCGGAGCGGCGTGGGCAGTGTTGCAGCCGTTCATGACAATGGTGGTGTTCAGTCTCTTCTTCGGAAAGCTTGCCCAAATTCCTTCTGACGGACTTCCGTACCCGATCTTCAGCTTTGCGGCATTAGTTCCCTGGACATTCTTCGCGTACGGACTCAGCCAATCGTCAAACAGTCTTGTCGGCAGCGCCAATCTTATCAAGAAAGTGTATTTCCCGCGGCTCGTTGTTCCTATTTCCAGCATTCTTTCGGGCGTTGTCGATTTTGCCTTGTCCTTTGTGATGCTGTTAGTGTTGATGGTGTACTTCAGCATTTTCCCGACGATGAACGTCGTGTGGCTGCCGGCGCTGTTACTGCTTGCAGGGGTGACGTCGCTCGGCGTCGGACTCTGGCTTTCGGCACTCAATGTCGAGTACAGGGATGTTCGCTATGTGATTCCATTCCTGACACAGTTCTGGATGTTTGCGACGCCGATTGCCTACCCGAGCAATCTGCTGCCCGAATTCTGGCGGCCTGTCTATGCGCTGAACCCGATGGTTGGTGTTGTCGAGGGATTTCGTTGGGCGCTGCTCGGCACGGATACGCAACCCGGACCGATGATCATCGCTTCTTCGCTTGCGGCATTGGTTCTTCTCGTGAGCGGTGCATTTTACTTCAAGAGGATGGAAAAGAATTTTGCAGATTTAGTCTGACACAAAAGACGATTATGGTCAACGCTCCTAAAAATTTTGCAGTCACCGGAGTAGCGGGGTACATCGCGCCCCGGCACCTTAGAGCAATCCGGGACACCGGCAATCGTCTTCTCGCCGCAGTGGATCCGCACGATGCTGTTGGTATTCTCGATCAGTTTGGATTCGACATCCGGTTTTTCACGGAATTCGAGAGGTTCGATCGGCATTTGGAAAAGCTTCGGCGGGGACCCGATGAGAAGCGTGTGCATTATCTCAGCATTTGCTCGCCGAATTTTTTGCATGACGCTCATTGCAGGTTGGCATTGCGCGTTGGAGCAGATGCCATTTGTGAAAAGCCTTTGGTAATCAATCCATGGAATCTTGACGCACTGACGGAACTTGAGCAGGAGTATGGTAACCGGATTTACACTGTGCTGCAGTTGCGGGTACACCCGTCACTTATTGCACTGCGTGAGCGACTTCAAAAGAAGAATAACGGCCGTCGGCACATTGTTCAGCTAACCTACGTCACCTCAAGAGGTCTGTGGTACCAAACGTCCTGGAAAGGAAATCCTGAGAAGTCCGGGGGGGTAGCCACAAACATCGGTATTCACTTTTTTGATCTGCTTATCTGGTTGTTTGGGAAAGTAGAAGCCTTCGGCGTCAATGTAAGAGATGTCACGAAGATGGGCGGTTTTCTGGAGTTGGAGAACGCAGACGTGCGTTGGTTCCTTTCTATGGAGCAGAATGATCTGCCGTTCAAACCGCAGCCCGGCCAACCCACAACATATCGTTCGATTCAAGTGGATGGCGAGGAGATCGAGTTTACGGAGGGGTTTACGGACTTGCACACAAGGGTATATGAACAAACGCTTGCCGGTTCCGGTTTTAGCATCGACGATGCAAGGCCATCGGTTGAGCTTGCCTACCGCATCAGGACGGCGCCTGTAACGCCTTCAGCCGGTGAGCTGCATCCGCTTCTCATCACTTCCACGCCACACTGAACCGAATACCATGTCGATGTCATACTTCAAACATGAATCCGCATATGTGGATGAACCGTGCGAGATAGGAGAAGGCACGAAAATCTGGCACTTCACGCACATTCAGAAAGGAGCCCGGATCGGCCAACACTGTGTCTTTGGACAGAATTGCAATGTTGGCAACGATGTTGTCATCGGCTCGAACGTGAAAGTGCAAAACAACGTCTCAATCTACACGGGGACGATCATTGAAGATGATGTGTTTCTCGGCCCCTCATGTGTGTTGACCAATGTGACGAACCCCCGATCGCAGGTGAACAGGCACGCGCTTTATGAGAAAACACTTCTACGGCGGGGTTGCACAATAGGAGCCAACGCGACGATCGTCTGCGGTGTCACCATCGGCTGTTATGCGTTTGTTGCAGCGGGCAGTTTGGTGGCAAAGGATGTGCCCGACTATGCCCTCATTATTGGCGTACCGGGGAAGCAGCGCGGCTGGATGTCGCGGCACGGTCACAGACTCAATTTTGACGATAGCGGAAATGCAACGTGCAGTGAGAGCGGGCTGAACTACAAACTTGTGAACGGGGTAGTTCATTGTGTGGATCTGCCCGAAGACCAGCCCTTGCCGGATGGATTAAGGGTTGGGGTCAAGCCATACGACTTCTACAAGAAGGATCGCAGTTGATCGTTTCGAAGCCTGATGCGAAATGAGTTCTAAAGCAATCATAGCCTCCAACCTGGGAAAGCTGTATCGCATCGGCGTGCAGAAAGCGGGATACAGGACGCTGCGGGACTCCATCGCCCGAATACCCGGTGCGCCCCTCAGATTTGCCAAATCCATGTTCGGTCGCAACGGATACACGAAGCCTGCACACAACACGTTCTGGGCTCTCAAGGACGTAACGTTTGAAGTACAGAGCGGCGAGGTGATTGGTGTCATCGGAAGAAACGGAGCCGGCAAAAGCACACTGCTGAAGATTCTTTCTAGAATAACTGACCCAACGTCGGGATATGCCGAGATTCGCGGCAGGGTTGGATCGTTACTTGAGGTAGGAACAGGATTCCATCCCGAGTTGACCGGCAGAGAGAACATCCTACTCAACGGCGCTATTCTTGGTATGAGCAAAGTGGACATCGCTCGCCGATTCGACGAGATGGTCAGCTTTGCAGAAGTTGAAAAATTTATCGATACGCCCGTGAAGCACTATTCCAGCGGGATGTACCTTCGGCTCGCGTTCGCGGTAGCCGCCCATCTCGAAACTGATATTCTTCTTGTGGACGAAGTTCTGGCGGTTGGTGATATGCAGTTCCAAAAAAAATGTCTCGGCAAGATGAGTGATGTTGCAAGTGCAGGCAGAACGGTGGTATTCGTCAGTCACAATATGTCTGCCGTGAAATCCCTCTGCTCGAAGGCCCTTCTTCTCAAGAGCGGTCAAATCGGGTTCGAAGGGGATGTCAAGGAGGCAGTCGATAAGTACCTCACGGATGGCTCCACAATTCATGAAACAGGCGTCATTGATGACTCATTCACTCGTCAATTCGGCACCGGTGAGGCCCGTTTTCGGAAAGTAGAACTGACCACATCGGATGGCATCCCGACCAAGCAGTTCTATTTCCGGCAGCATATAACAGTCGGAATGGAATTCGAAGTGAAACAACAGGTTCCTGATGCCAATATCAGTGTGGGAATAACCACCGCAGATGGAATGATGGTCGTTTACTCCGAGACTCTTGACATCGATGGCAGTACTTTGACGTTGACGGAAGGCCACCACTGCATCGGCGTGGAGATTCCGGCCTCGCTGCTTCCGGGCAACTACTCCATTCAACTCGGGCTGGGGCATTTGAACGGCAAAACAATTGACTGGATTGAGCGTGTGTGCGATTTCACGGTCTTGAAGGTTTCCCTTGAAAAAGACAGGCACTACCGTTGGTCCTCATCGCACGGATTCATTGCGATGGAGGCAACGTGGCATTTGCCGGAGCATATAACGAAGTAAGGAGTATCATGGATATACGCGGAAAGAAAATACTTGTTATCGGTGGCGCAGGACTCATCGGGTCTCATGTCGTTGAAGAATTGCTTCGAGAAGATGTAGGTGAGGTTATTATCTACGACAATTTCTGCCGCGGCACGCGGGAAAATCTCGCCGACGCTTTGGAAGATCCACGGGCACGGATTTTTGACATCGGGGGTGACATACTGCAAACTGATATTCTCTCGTCGGCGATGAAGGGTTGCGATGGCGTGATCCATCTGGCGGCATTGTGGCTGCTTCAATGCTATGAATACCCACGCGCAGCGTTTGATGTGAATATTCGCGGGACATTCAATGTGCTGGAAGCATGCCGCGACCATGCTGTCCGGCGTCTGGTCTATTCATCGTCCGCATCAGTGTACGGTGACGCTGTCGAAATTCCTATGACCGAGGAGCATCCGTTCAATAACCGGACTTTTTACGGAGCAACAAAGATCGCCGGCGAAGCGATGTGCAGGGCGTTCAACGACAGATACGGACTATCCTATGTCGGACTCCGGTACATGAATGTGTACGGGGCCCGGCAGGACTACAAGGGAACCTATATCGCGGTTATTATGAAGATTCTTGACCGGATCGATCAGGGATTGCCGCCGATTGTGTTCGGGGATGGATCACAGAGTTATGATTTCATCTACGTCAGCGACGTTGGTCGCGCAAACGTGTGTGCCCTGAAGTCCGACGTGAGTGATCGTTTCTACAACATCGGAAGCGGCATCAAAACGTCAATCAAAGAAGTGTGTGAATTGCTCCTTGAACTGACGGGTTCAGATCTTCAGATTCACTATGAGCCTGCAGGGAAAACGTTTGTGACCAACAGAATCGGGAGCACGGCCAAGGCGGAACAGGACCTCGGTTTTCGATCCACGATTGAGTTGCGCGAGGGATTGATGAAACTGATCGAATGGCGCAATACCCGCAAACAACTCATTGCCGATTTCCAGGCATGAACATCCCGATAGCAAAGACGGTCTTTTCGGATGCTGACCTTGAGGCCATACTCAAACCGCTGAAATCCGGTTGGGTTGTTCAAGGGCCGCTCGTCAAGGAGTTCGAAGAGAAATGGTCGCAGTTCACCGGAGCAAAACACTCTATCGCTACATCAAACTGTACTACCGCGTTGCATCTCTCTCTCGCAGCACTCGGTATCGGGCAGGGTGATGAAGTAATCGTACCGGCATTTACCTGGGTTGCCTCGGCGAACGCCGTCGAATCGCTTGGGGCAAAGCCGGTGTTCTGCGATATCAATCTTGCCACGTTCAACATTGAGCCAAGGCAGATTGAAACGAAAATCACGTCGCGTACAAAAGCGATTATGCCGGTGCATCTCTTCGGACTTGCTGCCGACATGGACGAGATTCCCGACATTGCCCGCCGACATAATCTGCTGATTGTGGAAGATGCGGCGTGCGGTTTCGCGTCCCGATACAAAGGGGTTCATGTGGGGAATTTTGGTACAACAGGGTGTTTCAGCTTTCATCCGCGTAAAGCTATTACCACGGGTGAGGGGGGAATGATCACGACGAACGATGCAACTCTGGCCGGAAAGCTGCGTGCCATGCGCGACCATGGCGCAACAACATCCGACCATCAACGCCACTTGGGCAGCAAGCCGTATCTGCTTCCGGATTTCCCATACCTCGGTTTCAACTACCGGCTGACCGATATCCAGGCATCGATTGGCTCATCGCAGATGGACAGAGCACAGGATATTCACCGGCTGCGTACCGAAATAGCGGCCCGTTACGATGTACTCCTTGCCGGTATTCCCTGGTTGAGAAAGCCCTTTGCGGCTGAAGCGTTTGTGCACGGCTATCAGGCGTATGTCTGCCTCTTTCAACCTGAGCCTGTGACAACTGACAACGTGAGCGAGATAAACCGGCTGCGCAACAGTTTCATGGAGTATCTTCAAGAGCACGGAGTTTCCACACGCCCCGGGACGCATGGAGTTCACATGCTTGCGCACTACTCCCAAAAATACAGCCTTATGCCGGACGATTTCCCAAACGCGTGGATCGCAGATCAGTGCTCCATCGCATTTCCGTTGTTTGCCAATATGAGCAACAGTGAATTTGACCTGATCCGTTCAGTTGTTTCGGACTACCCGGGTGCTCGGTAAGACAAACCTTTTCCGAAGGGCTCAGCGAACTGCTTCCTCGAAGCTACGTCGCGGTATACTTCTAAGTGTGCTTGCAGGAGTTTCCTTCACACTTGGGATGCTTGTGGGAGTATACCAGTATCCACCTTACGCTCAGTTGCGATCCCTCCGCAACATGCTCGTTGGGGAATCCGCGCACAGCAACTCTGTTGCCTCTAACAACGACCTTCTCTCGTTGGCCTTCACCGATCCGATAGGGGCGGATACACTCCTGCTTCCACCAGTCAGTAGTATCTCGGCGGCGCACAACGAACTCAAGAAGCTGGTGATTCCGGTTGAACTCTTCTGGGACGCTTATGCAGGAATATCTCTCTCGAACGAAAGTTTTGAGACGCTGATAGTTGGTAACAACAAAGTCGTAGGAGTGCCATATCGACTAAGCAATGAAGAGCGGATTTCGTATGCATATTTTGAGCCGGCGCGCCGAAGGGACCTCACAACCGCAGCAATTGTAATTCCGGGAACCGGCATTAACCAATCCACTGCCCTTATGCAAAGAACACAAGGAAATTATCACGGTCATGTCCTTGACTCTCTCGTGGAATTCTGTGATACCTATGTGGCCGTTAAACCCAACGAAGGCTTTCTTGCAATACATGATGGCACGAGGAAGTTGAATTACCAGTTCATTGTGAATTACCTCATAAGCGAGGGAGGTTCGTATTCCTCCTATTATCTGGTGAATGCAATGGCTCTGACAAAATATTTAAAGGCAAGATATGAAAAGGTTGTTGTTGTCGGCCTTTCGCAAGGTGGCTTGGCCGCGCTACTTATTAGCCTTCAGGCACATCCGACTGCAGCAATAGTGTCCTCAGGGTTCTCCATAGTCAATTACCGTCTGACGCATGCCGGTCTCAGCCAAATACTGATACCGGGACTTTACAAGCACTATTCCGAGGACGAGCTCTTTAGCCAGATCAGCAAAATGCCAACGCAGTTTATGCTCACATACGGCGCAGAGGAATCCGGTTTGTACGCACTTGAATACGAGAAGAAACTTACGGAGAAGAAGTTCAATCAGTTGGAGAATATTCGATTTCTGTACCATGATGGTGGACATGAATTTCCTCTTCATGGAGTGTCCGATTTTTTTCGCGAAGTTATAGAATGAGAAGGTTGATCTTGCGGCGGGGACAGCGATTCTACTCAATGACGAGGAAATGACGATCTAATGTGCGGCATAGCCGGCATTTTAAACGTTGATGGGAAACCGGTCTCCATCAACACCCTGAAGAAGATGACGGATGCAATAAAGCATCGCGGGCCTGACGGAGAGGGTTTTTGGACCGAATCCTTTGTGGGTTTCGGGCATCGCCGCCTGGCCATTATTGATTTATCGCCGTTGGGGCATCAGCCGATGCAGAACAACGACGGGTCGCTCGTCATAGCCTACAACGGCGAGGTGTACAATTTCCAGAATATCCGACTTGAGCTCGAGGCAAAAGGCTATGCGTTCCACTCAAGGACAGACACAGAGGTTGTGCTGAAGTCGTATCAGGAGTGGGGCAAAGCCTGCGTCGGCAAGTTCAACGGCATGTTTGCGTTTGCCATTTGGGACAAGAAACAACAGCAACTGTTTATTGCACGCGACCGGTACGGCATCAAGCCCCTCTACTACTACTACAAGAACGGTGTCTTTCTCTTCGGATCCGAGATCAAAGCGCTTCTCACGCATCCCGATTTCTCCGTCTCGGTTTCGATTCAAGCGTTGAATGAGTACTTCTCATTTCAGAATGTCTTTTCCGATCTCACGCTTTTTGAGGGCGTACGGCTGCTTCCGGCGGCGCATACTCTGACGCTCCGGCTCGGAGACCTGAACTCTCTCCGCACGGAAAGGTACTGGGATTATCATTTCCGCGATGAACTGACGCTGACCGAGGATGAATGCGCGCTGGAACTCTCCCGCTTGTTCGAGCAGGCGGTCAACAGGCAACTCATCAGCGATGTGGAGGTCGGTTCGTATCTGAGCGGCGGCATGGACTCAGGGTCGGTGACCGCTATCGCTGCGAGGAGCTTCAGAAACCTCAAAACATTTACAGGTGGGTTCGACCTCTCCTCGGCTTCGGGCCTTGAGCTCGGATTTGACGAACGGACAAAAGCCGAGTTTCTTTCCAACGCATACAAGACCGAGCATTATGAAGTTGTTCTCAAGGCGGGCGACATGGAGCGGGTGATGCCTGATCTTGTGTGGCATCTTGAAGATCTGCGTCTCGGCCAATCCTATCCCAACTATTACATTGCAAGGCTCGCAAGCAAGTTCGTGAAGGTTGTGCTTTCAGGGGCGGGCGGTGACGAGTTGTTTGCAGGATACCCATGGCGCTATTTCAGCGCCGTATCGAACGACGACCCCAATCACTACATCGACAAGTACTATCGCTATTGGCAGCGTCTCGTGTCGGACAGTGAGAAGCCGGATTTCTATCAGCCGTCGATCTACCCGCAGATTTGGGATTATCAAACCAAGGACGTGTTCCGCACCATCATCAATGGCAAGGCTCCGAAAAGCAATGAGGCGAGCGAATACGTCAATCAGTCTCTGTATTTTGAAATGCGCACGTTTCTCCACGGCCTGTTTGTCGTGGAGGACAAACTCAGCATGGCGCACAGCCTTGAGTCGCGTGTCCCCTTTATGGATAATGATCTTGTTGATTTTGCCATGCGGGTGCCAGCGCGCTACAAATTGATGAGTCTCCATTTGCAAAGGCGCATCAATGAGAATGATCCTCAAGTCGCCAAGTCGATGGAGCAAACAACGGAGGGGAAGCAGATCTTGCGAAAAGCGTTGTCGCCTTTCATGCCGGAGCAATTCACAAACGGGGCAAAGCAGGGATTTTCAGCGCCGGATGCAAGTTGGTTCCGCGGTGAGAGTATTGAGTACATTCGCACGCTGCTGTTCGATAGAAAAGCAAGGATATACGACTATATACAACCTGCGAAAGCGCAAGCCTTCATGCGCGAGCATTTTGATGGAAAAACGAACCGCAGGCTTCTGATCTGGTCTCTCCTTTCATTCGAATGGTGGCTTCGGCAATTTATCAAGTGACTGTAACCTCTGAAAGGTGAAAGCATGAAACTCGAAATGAATGAGCTGCTTAAAGGACTTCGCTCATTGTACGAGCAATTGCGAAGTGACAACTCAAGAAAATGGAATCGCGATCTCCCTTTTGAAGAGCTCTTGTTTGATCGTTGGGAGCGCGCACGAATTCTTGGTTTTGGAGAAGGATCGAGCATATACCATAACAGCTATGTTTATGGCAATGTCAAGGTAGGTCTCAATACATGGATTGGTCCTTTCACGATACTTGATGGAACTGGTGGATTGACAATTGGTGACAATTGCAGCATCAGCGCAGGGGTTCAAGTCTATACACACGATTCCGTGCTTTGGGCTTTGTCCGGTGGTACCGAAAAATACGAGCATCAGCCAACATCAATCGGATCACGCTGCTACGTCGGCCCGAACACTATTATCTCGAAAGGGGTCGTTGTTGCCGACGGATGTTTGATTGGTGCAAACAGTTTTGTTAATCGGTCGCTTCCGGCCGGTTCCAAAGTTGCAGGCAATCCGGCACGCCCCATCTAGAACAACATGGCTGGCACACTAATTAAAGCTGAAGACATGCAAACTGCCGTCGATGTAGAGGAAGTCTCTTCGCGTCAAACACCGGCTCACCTACGCAGGCGACGCATTTGCACGCGGTGTATCTATGACGAAACCGTCGGAGGAATTCGATTTGACGCAGAGGGCGTCTGTAATTATTGTCATACCATTGATCAGTTGCGGATTGAGTATGCAACTGGAACACCTGAAGGAGAGAAGAGACTCCAGGTTTTGATTGACCGGATGCGGCAAGATGGACGCAACAAGAAATATGATTGTGTTGTCGGAGTTAGCGGAGGAACGGACTCTTCCTTCATGATAGCCAAGGCTGTCGAATGGGGGTTGAGGCCCTTGGCGGTTCATTATGACAATACTTGGAACACGGCGATCGCCACCGAGAACATCAAGAAGGTTCTAGGGAAGCTCGGAGTAGACCTCTACACCCACGTTGTGGACAACAAGGAGGCAGACGACATCATCAAGTCCTTCTTCAAAGCCAGTGTCCCAGACCTTGACTGCGCAACCGATATCGCACTTGCAGAGACCTTGTATCGTGCTGCAGATACGTACGGTGTAGCGTATATTCTTGAAGGGCACTCGTATATTGCAGAAGGGATATCTCCTCTGGGAACACTCTATATGGACGGCAAATATATCCGATCAGTGCACAAATTGTACGGAACAATGCCGATGAGGACTTATCCAAACATGCCTTTCTGGACGTTCATGAAATGGATTCTGTTGAAGCGTATTAAGAAGATTCGTCCCCTTTGGTACATAGGCTATTCAAAGACAGAAGCACGGGCTTTCCTGGAGAGAGAATTTGGTTGGCAGTACTATGGTGGCCACCATCTTGAAAATCGCATCACAGCCTTTCATCATAGCTACTACAACCCGATGAAGTTTGGAATCGACAACCGCAACAACAGTCTTTCTGCATCTGTGCGGGCAGGCCTTCTCTCTCGAGATGAAGCATTGATGGAATTTGCAGAGCCGCCTCACATGGAGCCTGACTTGTTGGAGTATTTCAAAAAGCGGCTCGGCCTCTCGGATGAAGAATTTGCATCCACCATGGCTTTGCCTGCAAAATCATATCGGGACTATCCAACCTATAAGCGTACCTTCGAGCGCCTTCGTCCACTCTTCTTTCTGTTGGCCAAAGTCAATCTCGTCCCTATGAGTTTTTACATCAAGTACACCTCTAAATCGGAGATCTGACCCGGCAGTGATCACACTTGTGGATTACGGCATGGGTAATCTCGGTTCGCTTGTGAACATGTTCAAAAAACTCAAAGTCGAAACCGAAGTCACCAGTGATCCGGCGTCGTTGAGTGTTGCCCGGAAGGTGTTGCTCCCCGGGGTCGGGGCCTTCGACGCCGCGATGAAACGCATAAACGACGGCGGCTTTCGGGACGTACTGATCCGGAAGGCGAAAGATGGTGTCCCAATTCTCGGGGTCTGCCTGGGTATGCAACTTCTGCTGGAGTCGAGTGAGGAGGGGAGTCTTGCGGGATTGGGATTCATTCCGGGTTCCGTGCATAGATTTTCATTTTCTCTGGATTCCGGATTGAAGGTCCCGCACATGGGATGGAACCGCGTCAGCGAAATCAGGCCCTCACCTTTAACAACCGGGCTGCCGGATGACCCCCGCTTCTACTTTGTGCATTCCTACTACGTGAAGGCAGCAGATCGCTCCGATGTTGTTATGCAAACCCATCATGGAATACACTTCGATTCGGTTATCCAGCATGACAATATTTTTGGAGCACAATTTCACCCCGAGAAGAGTCACAAATTCGGACTCCGGCTACTTGAGAACTTTGCTTCTCTCTGATTGTTGTGGTTAGGACCCGTGTCATTCCGTGCCTGCAGCTTGTGGGTGAAAGTCTCGTCAAGACCATTAAGTTCGGTGAATACGGGTACATCGGCGACCCGGTCAATACGGTTCGCATCTTCAATGAGTTGGAAGTTGATGAACTTTGCTTTCTGGATATCCGGGCGACGAAGGAAAGGCGTGAACCCAATCTTGATGTGCTGCGCCAGATCTGCGACGAGTGTTTTATGCCGCTTGCCTACGGAGGCGGGATTCATGACTTCAATGCTGCAAAGAAGATCTTTTCACTTGGATTCGAGAAGGTTGTCGTGAATACCCATGCCTATCGTGATCCTTCATTCGTGACAAAACTCTCCGAGCATTTTGGCGCGCAGGCTGTCATCGGCTCCATTGATTTCAAGAAAACCCTCTTTGGAAAGTATCAGGTGTTTGTGAACGACGGGCAGGAGAAGACACCGCATGAGCCATTGGAGTGGGCACAACAACTCGCTGCCCTTGGCGCAGGCGAACTGTTGCTTACTTCAATGGATCGTGACGGCACCTGGTCCGGATACGATGTCGAGCTTACAAAACGGGTGGCTTCGGCCGTAACCGTACCGGTGATTGCCAATGGCGGTGCTGGCTCAATCGAGCATATCGGCGAAGTCGTGAGAGCGGGAAGTGCCTCAGCGGTGGCTTTGGGGAGTATGGTTGTTTATCAAAAGAAGGGGATGGGGGTACTGGTGAATTTTCCGGATAGAAAGAGTCTCGAACTGAGATTGGGTTACTGATGAAGCTTGCTCTTGTCGGAAACGCTGCGAACACCATGTTCTCGTTGGCCAGATATCTGAGGGCGCGTGGCTTTGATGCCCATTTGTATCTCATGGCTAATGAATTCGATCAGTTTCATCCAAGCAACGACAGCTATGCTGATGATTATAGGGACTATACTTCCCGGATTTCGTGGAGCAATCTGCCCTCCATTTTCTATTCAAGCAAGAAATCGGACATAAGACAGTTTGTTGCCAAGTATGATCGGGTCATCGGAAGCGGTGCAGTCCCGGCATATCTGAATAAAGCAGGAGGATGTCTGGATGTATTTATCCCCTATGGCTCGGACTTGTATTTCATCCCGTTCGTGAAGCTTTTGCAGACTCCCAAATCTAAATTTCACAAGTACGCTTTCCTGAAATACCATCAAAGGGAGGGTATCAGGAATTCTCGTGTGATCGTCATGGACAAATCGAACGATGAGTTCGAAAGCAACTTGACAAAGCTGAAGCCAAGAGGGAAAAGAATTGTATCCAACTCTCCCTTTATTTACGCCCCCGAATATGATCCAGGAAACATTTCACAAAACTACTCCGGCAGCAAATGGTATCCTGAGTTCAAGAGGATTCGTGAGGAGTTCGAGGTCGTGGTTTTTCATCATTGCAGACACTCCTGGAAGACACATGGTAACTCATACAGTTATAAGGGGAATGAGAAAGTACTTTCCGGGTTTGCCGATTTTGTCAAAGAGCACAAGAGGGCATGTCTTGTGACTACCGAGTATGGCCCGGATGTTGACGAGAGTAAGAAGCTGATTCAGGATCTTGGGATTGAAGATCATGTGAGATGGTTTCCGCTCTTACCCCGCAAGGAACTCATGATTGGAATCAGCCATTGTGATATTGGCATTGGAGAATTAGGTATGAGTTGGTTTTCGTACAGCGTCATATACGAATTTCTGACAATGGGAAAACCGGTTGTTCACCACAGGAATGATGAACTCTATGAGGGCAGGTATCCACAAATGTATCCGATGATCAAAGCTACTTCCTCTGACGAAATCACACGCATTCTCTGGAATCTCGTGAATGACAGTAGAAGATTTGCCGAGATAGGGGACGGGGGACGAGAGTGGTTCTTAAAATATGCGGTAGAAGAGCCGGTCAATACAGTTGTTGAGGCCTTGAATGAATAGCGCATTGATCCCGACCGTGCAGCTGATTTCGTGTCTTCTATTCATGCATTGATTCAATGGCAACAGCTTTCTATAATCTCGGGGGTCGTCTTGCCCAGTTCCAAAGCCTCAATGGTCACGAGCAGTTTTGGGAAGAAAGATGGAGTCGGCGAGATATCAGTAGTTTTCTTGAGGCATACCGAAACGGTAGGCTTGACGAATTCGATGGTTTGTTCACACGCTACCTCCCACGCGATCTTCCCGTGCTTGAGGCCGGATGCGGTACAGGGCATTTTGTGATGGCACTGGCTGCAAGAGGCTATGCCGCTGAAGGCCTGGATTATGCCTCGGACACAATCGCCCGAATCAAGGGTTCGGCTCCGGAGTTGAACGTTCGAGTAGGTGATGTGTACAATGTCGATGTGCCCGATGAAAACTACGGTGGCTATATTTCCATCGGCATTTTCGAACACAATGTAGATGGTCCTGTTTCTGGATTGAAGGAAGTGCGACGAATTCTTCATCCTCGAGGCGTCGCGTTTATCTCAGTGCCTTACCTCAACGGACAACGGGCATCGTGGATGACGAAGACTCCCACGGTTGATCAAGAGACACTTCCCGACGGACGAAGGTTCTACCAATACTATTTCTCACGGAATGACTTTGAATTGCAGTTGGCTGAGTCGGGCCTGAGTGTGCTTGACGTTTTTCCGTATTCAGTATACTCCGGCCTGACGCGTGATTTTACTCTTGGGCGAAAGCTCCATGAACGGAGTTTCTTTCATTGGCGAATTCAGAGCGCGCTTGCTCACTTGTGTACGCGTGCGCCACTCTGGGCCCGCTGGCGTTGGGCACACATGATTATGT
This sequence comes from Bacteroidota bacterium, assembly GCA_019637975.1. Classification (NCBI taxonomy): domain Bacteria; kingdom Pseudomonadati; phylum Bacteroidota; species Bacteroidota bacterium. The sequence goes on from JAHBUR010000003.1 coordinate 175,537, forward strand.
TCATTTGTAAGAGGAGTCAATAGGAAGTGAGGTACGACGCTGTGAAAGGTTATGTCTTGGGACTGTTTTCGCGAGGGCGAAGAATGTCGGCCATGGTCCGAGTGGGCACGGTGACGAAACTAGAAAGAAGACTCACACAATGTCAATGCGAAACAGAAGTATACTCGTAACCGGGGGTGCCGGATTCATCGGGAGCAATGTCGCGAAAGCTCTGATCAAGCAAGGATATCGCGTTGTTGTTCTCGACAATGAATCTACGGGAAATCGCGAACATGTTCCCCTAGAGGCAACTTACATTCATGGCGATGTAAGGAATGAAGCTGACCTTCACGAGGCATTCTCTCATTCGATTGACGTCGTCTTTCATATTGCCGGGCAAGCGTCAATCAGGAAATCGTTCGACAATCCAACACAGGATTTGGATGTCAATACTCGGGGAACTGTCCTCGTAACCTCATATGCGCAAAGGCATGGCGTCGGTAGGCTCATATATGCGAGTTCGATGACCATATACGGTAATCCGTCGGTTGTTCCTACTCCGGAAGAATGTCCACCCGATCCGTTGTCGTTTTATGCAATCTCCAAGTACGCCGGTGAGCGATACGTTCTGGCGGCCGCACGGAACAACAACGGTAGCCATCCTTTACGAGCAACGTGTTTTCGTATGTTCAATGTGTACGGTCCAGGACAGAGCCTTAGCAACAGCTATCAAGGGGTTTTTGCTATTTTCATCGGGAATGTACTGCGCAAAGAGCCCATCAACATACATTCGGATGGCAGGCAATCAAGAGACTTTGTGCATATTGACGATATCACGCGTGCGTGGATATCGGCGATTGACAACCCCACAACCTATGGGCAGGTTATCAACCTGGGTTCCGGTGAGGATGTTTCAGTGAATCGCCTGTGTGATTTTGTTCTGAGTACATTCGGTACGAATCGGGCGGAGTATCCTGTCCAATTTCATCCCCCCCAGCCTGGAGATATCCGAAAATCTGTGGCAGACATATCCAAGGCACGCAGAATGATGGAATGGGCACCGCAGGTTCACCTTGAGAAAGGGATGTCTGAAACCGTCAGATGGGCTACTGAGCAAAAGAAATTGCAGCTTGCCTAATGGACCTCATATGAGTGGCGGTGGATACAAATACGAAGTAACACTGTATGCAACCCCTGATTTCCGGCATAGTTCATATGTCATGAAAGGGCTCTCGGATTTACAGAGAGAAGGGATAGTGAGGATTAAGCCAAGGATTCGTGGACTGCAATATCGTGATCGGGTAGTAGTGGATGGCGGCATCCTGATGCGCTTGAATCGTCCGTATCCTTGGTCGCCAATCTGTCGCATCAAAGATCTTGAATCTGGAGTAGTGACAAAGATTGCCATCGATCTCCAGGATTGGCCGAATTGGTTTTCTCGTCACGCATTGACACAGGCCGACATTGTTTTTAAAAGAAGCTATGACAAAAATACTGCAGGATTGATAGCGCGCGAGTTCGGGGTTAAAGTCCTGCCCTTCGGGATGTCCCATTCATCCAAACTTGATGGCAATGTACTGTCCGACGGACAATTGAGGATACTGTCACTCTTGGGCAAGCTTGAGTCTGTACTCAACGACCCACTGCGGCTACGAGGTCGCCTATCCACCATACGATTTCATGGCCATCGTCCCATGGCCCAAATCAATTCCAAGTCATTTACCGACCGCAAACCCAGCCTGCCCGATCGTTATGTGTTCTTTCAAGTGAAGTACTATGATTGGAACAACCGTTGGTCAACTCCGCTCAATGAGTATCGCGCAGAAATAATTCGAAGTTTGAGACAACATCTCGGCAACAGTTTCCAAGGTGGTATGTTCTTCGAAGGTTCCGTACCGGATGGATATCGCGACTGCATAACGGATCTTCCCACATCTCAGGAACACTACCTGAACCTCGTACAGCGGGCAACAGTTGTTGTTTCTACGAATGGATTTGCGCAATCTCCGCCATGGAAGTTGTGCGAATACCTGAAGATGGGAAAATGTATTGTTTCCGAACCGATGGCGTATGAGCTTCCTGTGTCATTGGTGGATGGTAGGGATGTACAGTACTTTCAAACTCCTGATGATTGCGCAGCTGTATGTCAATCGTTGCTGGACAATCCCCGGCAAACAGAAGAGTTAGGTGGAAATGCCCGGTCATTCTATGAAGCCAACATCAAGCCACGAAACACAATTCTAAGGACGATTAGCAATTCTCTTGAGGCAAGAAGCTAGCCATATAGATGAGGCGAGGTTCTCTCTGAAACGTCAAGAGTAGTCTCATCTTCACTGAGTGTACGCTATGGCAAGTCCTGCAAAAATACTCTTCACAATTCCCAACTTCATTACAGCTGGTTCGGGCCGAGTAATGCTCAATATCCTCGAAAGACTTGACCGCAGTAAATTTCTGCCATCCATCTGTGTATTGCGAAGAGGTGGGAAACTTGATGCTGAAGTTGAGCGTTTAGGGATTCCCTTTTTTGAACTTCCCTTTACTGTGGATGTGAAGCCGTACTGGAGTCTTTTCGAGCGTTCACGAAGAGCCGCGAGAGCTTTTAGTCCATACAGATTTGATTTATGGCATTCATTTCACTACGCGGGGGAGTATACAGAGCCGATTATTGCCAGACTTGCAGGAGCTAAAGCCTGGGTGTATACAAAAAAGGCAATGGGCTGGGGATCAAGGGCATGGAAAATCCGTTCTCTGCTGGCGACTCGCATAGTTGCAGACAATTCAGACATGTTACGCGTCATGTTTGAACGGCCATGGTTTGCACGCAAGGTCAGGCTAATCCATCACGGAATTCCTTCAGCTGAGTATGCTCCTACCGACAATCGACTTGCGCTGAGAGCGCATCTCGGCATCGGTAGCAGGCAAATAGTTGTGACATCCGTTGCCCATCTTTTGCCGGTCAAGGGGCACTCTACACTCATAGAAGCTCTCAATCAAATGCCGGATGCGCATTTGCTTCTTGCCGGAATGCCTCTTGATGCGGAGTATGTCCAGTCGTTGCATGCTCAGGTTAAAAAGTATGGTCTAGAAGGCCATGTCCACTTCCTTGGTGCAGTTGCAGACGTTCCCGCTCTGCTGTCTGAGACTGACATTTTTGTTCTTCCAACATGGGCCAAATGGAGGATGGAAGGATGTCCGGTTGCGTTGTTGGAAGCCATGTCCTGCGGGCGGGCCTGCATTGCTACGGATATACCGGGCTCGCGGGATTTGATAGAGAATGGCAGAAGCGGGCTTCTTGTTCCTCCCGAAAACCCGGCGGCGTTGTCGCACGCGTTGACAACATTGATTGAAAACCCGTCTCTGCGCATGCGGTTGGGAGAAGCGGCGAGAGAACGAGTACTCAAGCACTACACCATCGAGCATGAAGTAGCGGCCCATGAACAGATGTACAGTGAACTCCTCGGATGACGGGTGTGACCGGGGGAAAGAACACCGCGAAGGCGCGAAGACACGAAGTAGTTGCAGATTGTTGGTAGACGCAGCAGTTGTTGTATGTCGCCCCTTCAGGGCTTTGGGCTCGCATTGGATGTTGAGTGTCGGGGCTTTGCCCCGACCTATAATATTTGACGCCTTCAGCGTCATTCCCCGACTGGTGAAAGAACACCGCGAAGACGCGAAGACACGAAGCGGTTGCAGATTGTTGGTAGGGCAGCAGTTGTTGTATGTCGCCCCTTCAGGCTTCGGCTCGCATTGGATGATGAGTGTCGGGGCTTTGCCCCGACCTATAATATTTGACGCCTTCAGCGTCATTACACCGACTGGTGAAAGAAAACCGAACACATCGTTGGTAGGAGCGGGCGGACAGGCCTCTCACTGGCACACAGGGCCCGCACACAGAGTGGAATATTGGTTGAACGCAGCAAACAGAATCCGCAGATTAGACACTCTCCTCTGTGGGCTGGTTGTGTGGAGGAGAGAGGGGAGACGGAGGCTCGTCCGCCGAAGCGAAGCGTAGGCGGAGGTGTGTTATTTGAGTGGACCGATACCGTCGCGGCGCTCAGTGAAATTCGCGGGACCACACCCCGTCATCCCGACTACCGTCGGGATGCCACCCCTCTCCCCGACGCGATAGCCCACACACAGAGGGGAATATTGTTCAAACGTGTGAAACAGAATCCGCGTATAACACATTCCCCTCTGCGGGTGAGCAAGTGTGAAAGAGAGAGGGGAGACGGAGGGGTGTGTATCCAAGTCAAAGAACATCACGAAGACGCGAAGGCGCGAAGTGAATGTTGGTTGAGCATGGCAAATAGAATCAAGGCGAGCGTGCAGACACGAAATCATGAATGGGGTCGCAAGTTGTTAGTCGGATTATCAATGATTGTATGTCGCCCCTTTGGGGCTCTGGGCTTCCATTGGTTGATGAGTGTCGGGGCTTTGCCCCGACCTGTAGTATTTGACGCCTTCAGCGTCAGATCTCCATGGACAAGGGGATAGTCTTCACTGCGCCATCCGGATTTACAATATGTCCCTGAAGGGGACAGATACTACAGCCGGGGGCGAAGCCCCCGGAATCGGACACACGACATACTGCCGAAAGCCCTGAAGGGGCGGGATACACTTCATTACATCCTCATGTGATCAATAGCGGTGAACTAATATTGAATCTTCCCTTCACTCGAAGGATGCAGCAACCGTCGGGGGCAACCTCGATGATCGCCGACCTTTTGATCGGCTTTCGCTTGAGAGAGAATGCCCCTCGAGGACGTGCGGGAAGAACCGACTGGCATGCGGAGAAGGTTTCAGAAACATGCGAACTTCTCGTTCAATCCCAAGGTAGCGGGTGGAAGGGCTACCCGTTGCTCACTGTTGAAAAAGACGAGTGGCGACTGAGCCTTCTCGGCGAAATTTTCGGGACAACAGATGCGGGGAATGCAGTTCTGCAGTTTGTCCGTGATCCGCAAGAGTGCGGACTGAACGGCCATTTCCTTCTGTTCGGCTACAACACTGTAACGCTCGAATGGCATGTGTGGACGGACAGGTTCGGGACGCTTCACGCATACTACGCCGAAAACGGACATCAGGCCGCAATCGGCACGTTCTTCCCGACTGTTGCGGCTGTCGCGTCAAGGCGCAGAATCGACAGAACCGCTCTTGCAGGATTTTTCAGATTCGGATTCTTCCCGGCCGACAGGACATACTTCGAAGACATCCGCATTCTCCAGCCTGCCTCGCAGTATGTCTTTGACGAAAACGGCCGGTTGCTGCACTCGCGCAGATACCGGCAATGGCATTACGTCCCGGATCAGCAACGCAGCGCCGACGACACGGTGGCCGAGTTTGCGCATCTGTTCGGAACCGTCATGGATGACATGACGTCACACGGACGCATTGCCCTTCCCGTTTCCGGCGGACTCGATTCCCGATCCACTGTTGTTCCTTTGCACTCCAGTCCGGAGAATATCTGGAGCTACTCCTACGGCTATGCCGCCGACTCTCCCGAAATCTCGATCGCGAAGGACATTGCAGAGGCCCGGTCGCTTCCGTTTGAGAGTTTCACCATCACACCGTATCTCTTTGACCGCCTCGATCATGTTCTCGCATCAGTGGAGGGATTTCAGGATCTCACGCAATGCAGACAGGCGTTCGTCGCCGATCGGATAGCAGCAAACGCCGATTACCTGATTGCCGCGCATTGGGGAGATGTGTGGATGGACAGCATGGGCGTTGACAATCCGATCGGGCATGATACCGGTACTTTGGCTGACATGACATACGGAACGATGAAGAAGCGGGGAAGCGATTGGCTGATCGGAAATATGCTTCGGTCCGGCCGGGCGGAAGCCGATTCGAATCTTCGCGACATTCTACTGAAAGAACTCATCCAGTACGAAGGAATTGCTGATCCCGATTTCCGTCTCAAGGCGGTCAAGACCGACACCTGGTCGTTCCGCTGGACGATTGCGAGCTTGCGCATGTTTCAGGCTGCCGCATTCCCGCGGTTGCCGTTTTATGATACGCGGCTTGCGGATTTCTTCTGCACGGTCCCGACGGATTTCGTCAGAGATCGACGGCTCCAGATCGACTATATCAAACGTTTCGCCCCCGATCTTGCCCGGATTACCTGGCAGGCGTATGATGCGGATCTCTTCCGCTATCAATATTTCAATTCACTCCTCCTGCCCAAGAGAGCCGTCCGTAAAGCGGCCAGGATGATCACGCGTCGACCGGTGATTGCAAGGAACTGGGAAATTCAATTCAGCGGCGAGCAGGGGAAGGAAGGACTAGCGTACTGGCTGCTTCGTCCGGGACTTCGCATTCACGAATACTATCCACCCGACTCCTTGCGCAGATTGCTGACTGAGTTTCACGCATCGCCGGATGCGGGGAAAGGGTACGCAGTTTCGATGCTGCTCACAGTCTCGTCATTTCTTGAGACGTATGGATAAGCGATTGAAATTGCTTATTGTCGGGATTGCGTGGCCGCCCGAGACATTTCTTGAAAGGCTTATTCACGGGTTGCTGCAACACGGCATTGAGATCACGATTGCGAGCAGCAAGAAGCCGGGACGCGACTTGCCACCTGGACTTACGTGGCTGAAGCTTCCATCGTCCGAGGCTCCGCCGCCGGTAGCTGCGGCAGAGACACTGTCCGGGGCTGTCCGCGCATTGCTTTTATCGCGTCGTGATTTCGGCAAGTTGTCTTCTTCAACAACCGGAATCGCTGCGTCACGATTCTTCCTTCCATTCGCAGGTGGAAAGTGGGACGTCATCTACTTCCCGTGGAACTCGGCAGCGGTGGAGTATCTTCCGTTGTTCGATCTCGGACATGCAACTGTCGTGAGTTGTCGCGGAGCGCAGATCAACATAGCTCCCCACAACCCGGAGCGGGCCTCGATACGTCAGGGTCTTGAAGAGACTTTCAGGAAAGCTGCTGCCATACATTGTGTGTCCGAGGCCATCATGCATGAAGCGATGAAGTACGGCCTTGATGCACGCAAAGCTCATGTTATCAGGCCCGCGGTGGATGCTGACTTTTTTTCTCCTGACAGAGAGGGCCGTCGGACGATGGATTCTCTGCGAGTCGTAACAACCGGGTCATTGATTTGGAGGAAAGGATTCGAGTATGCGTTGCAGGCTGTTCAATCGGCAAAGAAGGCAGGGGTTGCGATCCGCTTCGATGTCATCGGCGACGGACCCGAACGACAAAGAGTAGTGTACACAATTCACGATCTTGGACTGCATGCTGATGTCCGGCTGTTGGGGAGTCAGAACAGTGAATCGGTTCGTGAACATCTCAGGAACGCCGATGTATTTCTTCTTTCAAGCCTGAGCGAAGGAATCTCCAACGCAGCACTGGAGGGGATGTCATGCGGGCTGCCCGTCGTGACAACGGAATGCGGCGGCATGCGTGAAGCGGTTGACGACGGAGTTGAAGGGTTCGTTGTGCCGGTACGGGACCCGGAGGCAATGGCAGATGCGTTGGTCAAGCTTGCAGACGATGAGGGCTTGCGGAAGAGGATGGGCGGGAATGCCCGTGCACGGATTGAGCAGGCGTTTTCGATTCGTGATCAGATTGGGAAGTGGTTGAGTCTTCTTGAGCATGCCCGATCACGCGTCGGCACAGAGAGGGCGGCAGCGTGATGAGGGGAGACATGTTGATGCTGCGTATGCAGACCTCGCCTCACACACCTCTCTTAGCAAGAAAGGCTTTTTCCGGTGTGTCCTGAATGAGCATTGTGCTGGTTGTACAGAGTTTTCCGAAGCTGTCGGAGACGTTTATTTTCAGGAAGTTTGCCGGTTTGCTGAGGAAAGGGTGGGATGTTCATGTTGTATGCAATGAGTCGGATGTCGCGGAATGGTTACACTTTGTGGAGGGAGTTCACCGCGGAGACGCGGAGAACGTGGAGGGAAAACCCTCTGCATCTCAGCGGTCAGAATCACGTAGGTCCCGTGTACATACAGGATGGCCTCACACACCTCACTGGCTTGCCGGTATGTTGATTCCCTTCGCGATGATCCACTGTCTCGCAAAGAATCCTGCCGGAACAATCCGTTATCTCCGTCTCGGATGGAAGCAGTCGGGCATCGGCGTTCTTAAGAAACTCTACACGGATCGTCCGATTATTTGTCTGAACCCCGATGTCGTGCACTTCGAGTTCGGCGCGTTGGCTGTCGGGCGCATGCATCTCAAGGAGTTGCTGCAGTGCCGGATTGTGGTGAGCTTCAGGGGGTACGATTTGAATTTTACAGGACTTGCCGCAGGGCGAAACTCCAGTTTCGCTTCCACAGGTTTGACAGGACCGATTCAGGAGAATCGGGTTACGGCTGCCGGGCCGATTCTGGAGAATCGGGTTACGGCTGTAGGGCCGATTCAGGAGAATCGGGCTACGGCTGTAGGGTCGATGCAGGAGAATCGGGTTACGGTTGCCGGACCGATTCAGGAGAATCGGGGTACGGCTGCCGGACCGATTCTGGAGAATCGGGGTACGGCTGCTGGGCCGATTCTGGAGAATCGTGCCACGGCTGCTGGGCCGATTCTGGAGAATCGTGCTACGACTGCCGGACCGATTCTGGAGAATCGGGTTACGGCTGCTGGGCCGATTCAGGAGAATCGGGTTACGGCTGTAGGGCCGATTCTGGAGAATCGGGTTACGGGCGATGGTGCTAAATATTATCACGACGTGTGGGATAAGGCGGATGTCATTCATCTGCTCGGAAACGACCTGTGGCGGCGGGCGCAGGAGCGAGGGTGCCCGCCGGCAAAACGCCACGTTCTGATTCCTCCGGCAATTGATCCCGAGATGTTCAATCCGGGTGATCGAAGTCATCAGGGTGTTGCAGGTACCACCGAACGACCTGTCCGGATTCTGAGTGTCGGACGTCTTGAGTGGAAGAAGGGATACGAGTATGCGCTGCGTGCCGTCCGGCAATTGGTTGACAGGGGCGTTTCTGTAGAGTACCACATAGTCGGCAGCGGGGCATATTTAGAAGCCCTGACTTTTGCCCGCTACGAAATGGGACTTGAGCAAGTTGTGCATTTCGACGGTGCCCTGTCACCTGATATCGTGCGCGACAAAATGAATTGGGCTGACCTGTTGCTTCACGCCGCAGTGTCTGAAGGGTTCTGTAACGCAGTGATGGAAGCACAAGCGATGAAGTTGCCTGTGGTGTGTTCGGACGCGGGTGGGTTACCGGAAAACGTTGTGGACGGGGTAACGGGGTTTGTTGTTGTTAGACGTAACCCGGATGCGCTTGCAGAAAAGATCGAAATCCTCGCCCGCGATGCGGGGTTGCGGCAACGGATGGGGGAGGCAGGGCGTGAGCGTGTTCGACGATTTTTCCGGATTGAGAATCAGATAGCAGCGTTTGAAGAGATGTACCGCCAAGTAGAGCGACTTGCCGGAGTCGCTCAATTCAGCAACCCGGCCGCCTCAGGCCAGACAGAGGAGTATGTTATTCCCGGGCTGTCCCGCCAACCAAGTACAAACGAGGCGCAGTGAATGACACCATCACGGCGCTCAGTGAAATTCGCGGGACCACACCATGTCCCGACTGCGTCGGGGCACCTCCGCCAGAGGCGGACAGGCCTCTCCCCAGCGCTGATGCTTCCGCACAGAGGGGAATAATTGATTGAACGCAGCAAACAGAATCCTCGGATAACACATTCCCCTCTGTGGGTGAGCAAGTGTGAAAGCGAGAGGGGAAGCAGAAGGCTTGCCCGCCGTGGTGTACCTTCTTGACCGCCGATTCCTTTGGCGGTGTGGCGGGGGTGTGTATCAAGAGCCATTCGTTACACCCCGTGTTGTACCCCTTCTTGACCGCCGATTCTTTTGGCGGTTTGGCGGTGTGTGTGTTGAAAGTGCATCACGATGAAACGACAGCGACTTCGTTACAACCCAAAACTGACGGAGAAGGCGCGAGCGCTTCGCAATGAAAGCACTCTCGCTGAAGTGCTGCTGTGGAATCAGTTGAAACGCAAACAGATGCGCGGCTATGATTTTCATCGTCAAAAACCGATTGACCGGTACATAGTGGATTTTTTCTGCCAGAAATTGATGCTTGCGATAGAAATCGACGGAACAAGTCATATGTTCCGGGGGGAGCGTGATGCGAAGAGGCAAGAACGGCTGGAATCGTTGGGTGTGCATTTTCTGAGGGTTGATGATCTGGATGTGAAATTCCGGATGGATGATGTGTTGAAGATGATTGAACAATGGATTGATGGACACACAAAGAAGTGAAATTCGCGGGACCACACCCCGTCATCCCGACTACCGTCGGGGCACCTCCGCCAGAGGCGGACATGCCTCTCTCCAGCGCTGATGCTCCCGCACAGAGGGGAATAATTGATTGAACGCAGCAAACAGAAATCCGCGGATAACACATTCCCCTCTGTGTGTGAGCAAGTGTGAAAGCGAGAGGGGAAGCAGAAGGGGTGTGTATCAAGAGCCGCATTGCACACCCCATCCGACTGCGCAAAAAGAGTGCTTTGTCGGACACTCCGACTGCACAAAAAGAGTGCTTCGTCGGACACTCCGACTACACAAAAAGAATGCTTCGTCGGATACCTCCGCCAAAGGCGGACAGGCCTCTCTGGCACACGGGCCCGCGCACAGAGGGGAATATTGGTCAAGCGCAGGAAACAATTCATTTGCCCAATAACACAACGAACATAACACTCATCTGGTTTGGCAAAGGCGAACCTGCACCCGCGTGGCCGCTTGGCGACACGCTAACCGCGGACGCCACGGCTCCATCGGTTGCTTCGCTCATCGAGCAGAGCCTTCACGCCTCACAATCCGATGCCTGGCTCTTCTGGGACAGCGCGTTGGGAACTCCCGACCCTAAGCGCATAGTCGAGGCGATGGAGCGACCGGGAGACGTGTGGCATGCCGGAGTGAGGTTGGGCATGGGCGGACTCCCTTCATCAATTGACTATGTGAACCCGACCTGGATGCTCAATCGGGATCCCGATCCGGCAATCGAGGCGACATCATGGCGTCTCACGTGGCGATGCTGTCTGATACAGACGAATGTCTTGCGTCAGATGGGCGGTGTGGATTCCCGCTTTCAATCGCTCGACGCTGCCATGCTGGAGTTGGGGCACCGATGCGTGACCCGCGGAGTGATGACACGGCATCTCCCGTGGCTTGCCCCCGCCGGCGCAACGGCTTCAACGCCTGAGCTCGGATGCGAGGACGAGTTCCGGTTCATCTCCTACCGGTTCGGAATCAAGTGGTTGACGTGGGCTTTTTGGAGAACGATCATGCAGGGGAACGTCCCGCGTACAGCCGCATTGAAAGCCTTTCTCCGCGTTCGCCGCGAGCAACGTCCCGTAACACCGACCCCGTATAGACAAGAGCCGGTGAGCCGTAACGGCATTGCGTCCGATGCAAAAGTGAGTATCATCATCCCGACAGTTGACCGGTATCCGTATTTGCAATCCCTGCTTGCACAGCTCGGAACCCAGACTGTTCGTCCCTATGAAGTGATTGTCATTGATCAGACAGAAGCAACACATCGCCGGACGGATTTCGGGCAGTTGTTCCCCGATCTACCGCTTACCGTGTTGTACAGAGATGAGGCCGGCCAATGCAGTTCCCGCAATGCAGGCCTGCAACAATCAACGGGTGACTATATCCTGTTTTTGGATGATGACGACGACAACCTTCCGGCGACTCTGATCGAATCCCATCTGAAAACTCTTCATGAGTTTCGTGCGGACGTTTCATCGGGAGTGGTTCAGGAAGTCGGCATCGAGCGCCTGCCGGATGAATTCACGTTGTTGCGCATCTCTGATGTGTTCCCAACGAACAATACATTGCTACGGCGCGAGGTTCTGCACACATCGGGGTTGTTTGATCTTGCATATGAAAAAGGGGTCAGGGCTGATGGAGACCTTGGAATGAGAATCTATCTCACCGGCGCGTTGATGATTCTGAACCCTGAAATATCCTTGGTGCATCACAGGGCCCCATCGGGCGGCCTGCGAAAGCACAAGGCCCGCGTTGTAACGTATGCGGCGAGCAAGAAGAGTTTGACGGTACGCCATCTACCCAATCCGACCGAGGCGTATCTTGCATACAGGTATTTCTCGCCAAGGCAGGTGGGAGAGAGCATCAGGTTAAGGGTGTTGGGGACTCTGTTCATGGAGGGGAGCGCCGCAAAGAGGATTCTGCGTCTGTTTGTTGGGATCATAAGGCTGCCCGCAACGTCGGCCCGAATAAAGAACAAATATGTTGCCGGGCGAGCGATGCTGACAGAATATCCGCAAGTTGCCCGGCTTTCCGTGGATCGTACGTTGAGTTCAGGGAAGAACTTGCAAAGGATTCTGGAGGCCCATTGATCGTGCCTATTCCGGAAGTTCATCGGTTGAATTCCCCTGTTTCTCAGCCGGGGTCCCTGAAGGTAGTATTCCTTAAGGACTTGTTCGAGCTTGGCACCGCGCGCCACTTCATCAACGATTTCTACCGTTGGTTAGAGTATGACAAGCCAACGGTAAGGAAACGGCACTCCCGCAGCCTGAGCGGGTTGCCCGGACTTTCAGAGGCCTCCGACCTGAACGACGCCGATGTCTGGATACTTCCAATGACATGGAACTACTATCTCGAACACGGGAAGGTCGGGATGGTACACAACGCTGTGAACGAGGGATTGAGGAAGGGGAAGAAAGTCATCGCGTTTAGTACCGGCGACTTCACAGCGAATGTGCCATTCAAAGGACTTACAATTTTTGAAGCATCCGTGTACAAGTCGCGTAACACCGGCGCACAGACAATGCCTGTCTTCATAGAGGATTACTTGGAGAAGTATGCAGGCGGCGAACTCCTTCTGCGGAAAAAACAGCCAAAACCCTTGGTGGGCTTTTGCGGACAGGCGGGAGGGAACTTCATGTCGCACATTTTCAGGTCTGCGCGGCTTGCATCCCGGAGGTTTGCCTGGAAAGCCGGCATGACCACATGGGAGCCTGCCGCAGTCGAGCATACAGGGCTTCGCTCGCGCATCCTGAAGAATCTGGCGTCGTCGCCTCTTGTGCAAACGAACTTCGTTCTCAGAAAGAAGTACAAAGGAACGGAAGCCGGAAACGAAGAGAAGGTGAAGGCACAATTCGTTCACAACATCATTGATTCAGACTATACGGTTTGCGTTCGCGGGACAGGCAATTTCTCTGCCCGCTTCTACGAAACATTGTGCTTGGGCAGAATTCCCATTTTTGTGGACACGGATTGCAGATTGCCGTTTGACAACGTAATAGATTGGAAGAAGTATTGCGTCTGGGTCGAGAGTTCTGAAATTGAGCGGATAGGCCAGAAAGTGGCGGAGTTTCATGATAAAATGTCAAGCGAGCACTTCATTTACGTCCAAAGATCTTGCAGAGAATTGTGGGCATCACGGTTGCAGAGAGACGCTTGGCTCAATGTGTTTCTTCTAGCATCTCCCAATGCAACTCAATAAGTAGGGGTTCGAGTGTCCTCGATATTCGGCGATTTTTCAAATAGGACAAAGTACTTCGATAAGCTTCTTGCCGGGCAGAATGCGATCTGGCAAAAATCGGTGGAAACCCTGCAGTGCGATGTTGCGGCGGTGGCACTTTGCCAGCACGATTCGTACTTCCCCCTTGCTTCGCCGTTCATCGATGAACACCGGAAGCGCATCTACGCTCTTCATGGATACATCTGGGATAAGTCCGGCTTTCCGCCTACCCCACACGAGGCGAGAGCAACGGTCGCGAGAGCAGGGGATCGTTTGATTGAAACAGGTGATGCGCTTGATTCGTACGGCGGAGGGCTGTACACACTCGCCGTAGTTGATCTTTCAGAAAGGAGACTTTGGATTACCGGCGACCTGTCGGGTATCTTGCCGCTATACTACACGACGACTGGCGACGGTTTCCTTTTCAGCTCCCACAGCAAACTCCTGGCGGAGGTTCTGCAACGCCGCCTTGACAGAGTCGGCGTGGTTCAGACTGCGGCATTCCATTACTCCATCGGAAGCAGAACCCTGTACGAAGGAGTAGAACGTTTGAATCCCGGTGAGACGCTCTGCTGCTCGCTTGACAGCAATAAAGTCACGAAACGGCAAACCTCACGTGTGTACGGATCCCTCGATGCATATCGATCCGACGACGAAGCGGCAGATGCTTTATGGAGTGACTACATTGCAGGAATGCAGCAACTCTCCAAACCTCCGGGGAAGCATGGTGTTCTTTTAAGTGGTGGGTTCGATACCCGGCTCGTGGTTCGCGGGTTCTCCGAGATGGGCAAGGAAATAGCTGGAGTAACGTTCGGCGAAGTTGATAATCACGAAGTGAAGATTGCACAGAAGGTTGCCGCCCTTGCCGGAGGGAGGACAAGGGTTCACGTGCCGGTAGAAGATTGCCATCCTTCAAGTGACCGCGTTGAACAACTTGTGAAGCAAGCTGAATCAGCAAATTTCGCCTACTGTGAAACTGCAGCATCCATTCTAAGTCAAGAGGGAGTCGTTTCTGTTTCCACGGGTTATGGCGGCGAGACGTTCTTGGGCGGTCAGGCGTTTGCGATGTTGGGATCATCTTATGGTTCGAAGAGAAGGCTTGCCTTTGCATTGAGCCGGTCGTTAGGGCTTAGACCTTCCGGATTCACTACGGCGGTTACCTCTGCCAGCCTTTCGGAGATAAAGCAAGCGATTCTTGTTTTTCATACGCGATTACTGAATCGATCCGCAAAGTGGTTAGCTTCCTCGTGGCATTCCGCTCTTGATGAAGCAAGAACCGGTTTGGAGGGAGATATTGACGCAGAGTTGACGCGGTTTGCAGTTTCAGGCCCGGAAACAATGCAGCAAATGTGTGAACGTTTCTGGCTTGAGCATCATGTGCTCAAGCATTTTGGAAGACAGGAATTTACATTGACCGCTGCCTTGCCAATTGTCCTTCCGACCGTCAATAGCCCCTTTATTCGTCGTTGTTCAAACCTCAACCCTTCAAGGAAAGTGGATCATGGCCTATACCTGAGGATGGTCAAGAGGCATTTTGGGCATTTTGCAGAGGTCCCGACTTCCAATGTGCCGATTCGGCTTACGCATCCCGACTTCATCCTGTGGATTGCAAGGGCGTTCCGCGCAAGAAGAGATCAACAGCTTGTTCATGAGTATATTGCATCGCGCGGAAAATTGAACGGTCATCGGGCGGGATGGTCGGAGTTTGAATCGTGGATGCGAAACGGACCGTTCTTCAAGTCTGTGAGCGGGATGTTTGACCCGAATGTTTTTGATATTGAGTATGCGCAGGCCAGAAGCCTGCATGTCTTGAATTGGGAGGAACGAGTCTATTCGGGACAAGATTTCTTGACTCCGGTTACGATCAGTGGATTGATCAGAGGTTTATCGGAGTAGGTGAACGTGAAGCAGACTGCCAAGATTCTGTGGTTTTCCAGTGAGTTCCCTCCCGGTCCGGGGGGACTTGGCACGCATGCCTTTCAGATATGCCGGTATCTGGATGGGAACGGATGGAAGGTAACGGTGCTCGCGCCGCAAGACTATTCATCACCGGAAGATGTTTCAGAATTCAACAAGTCCGTTTCGTTCACAATACATACACTCCCGTCGGGTCGGGGTCCCGTAACGGAGTCGGTCCATAGATTCCGGACCTTTAGGTCGTTAGTGAAACAAGAGCAACCGGATCTTGTAATCGCAAGCGGAGAGAGGGCCGTCTGGATTACCGCCCTCGTATGCAGACTGACGTTGCAAAGGTGGGCGGCCGTTGGACACGGCACAGAGTATGGACTCCCGTCGGGATGGCGCGCATTTCTCACCCGGCTGGCGCTGAATCGAGCCGATCTTGTGATTGCGGTGAGCAAGTTCACGGGGGGACTTATCCATCGCCTTGGGGCAAAGTCTCGCCGCATGGTTGTCATACCGAACGGAGCTGACCAGGCTCAGTTCATGCGATTGCCAGGAAGCCAAGTCGAAGAATTCCGCAATAGAATAGGAATGTCGGAGAAGAAAGTGATTCTCACCGTCGGACAGGTGACGAAACGAAAGGGACAAGAGGTTGTTATCAGGGCGTTGCCGCACGTGCTTGAATATGTTCAGGGAGCCCACTATTTCATGGCGGGACTTCCCACTGAACAAAATGCTTTGATCAATCTTGCGAAGTCACTTGGAGTGTCGGAGCAGGTGCATTTTCTGGGCAGGCTCTCCCGGCAAGAGCTTCTTCTGTATATGAATGCATGTGACGTTTTTGCCATGACAAGCCGGATGACGGAATCGGGAGATTGTGAAGGGTATGGCATTGCGACGGTGGAGGCAGCGTTGTGTGGCAAGCCCGCCGTGGTGGCCGGTGAGTCGGGACTCGCAGAAGCGGTGGCCGATGGCGAGACAGGCATCGTCGTTCCTCCTAACGATGTAGAGGCAACAGCCAAAGGGCTGATAAGACTTCTTTCGGACGAGCAACTTTGCACGACAATGGGTGAGAAGGCCCGCCGGAGGGCTCTTGATGAACAAACGTGGGAGAACCGCGGCAGTCAATTTGAGAATGCGCTCCGAGGAATTCTTCAGCGAGAACAGCATGCTTCTGAACCAGTACTGGAACCCGCGTAACAATGGCGACTCTTCTCATCATATCACATACTGAACACTATCTTGTGGACGGCGTCTATCACGGTTGGGGAGCAACGGTGAGAGAGATCGATCATCTCGCAACGATGTTCGACAATGTCGTGCATCTTGCGCCGTTGCATGATGCGGGGGGAATGAACAGAAACGCCCTTGCATATACTGCCTCAAGCGTAACCGTTATGCCTGTTCGTCCGTCGGGCGGGAATTCATTCGTGGCAAAGCTCGGAATCATTGCCGCAATTCCCGCGTATGTACGTGCCATTCGGGAGGCAATGCGACATGCGGACGTTATACACGTGCGCTGTCCTGCAAACATAAGTCTTACAGCCCTCCTCGTTTTGCTTGTCGCCGGCAAGGGAAAGAAGATCTGGATCAAGTACGCCGGTAATTGGAGGCCGCGGTCACCATTTCCGCTATCATATTCTCTGCAGCGAATGATGCTGCGGGGCATGTTCAGACATGCCATCGTCACGGTGAACGGAACGGGTTCCGGAGATCCCAGACATGTTATCTCAATGCTGAACCCGTCATTGACTGACGATGAAGTGGTTGCTGCTTCGGAAGGAGCGCGTTACAAGGAGCTCTGCTCTCCATACAGGTTGCTGACTGTTGGGCGAACGGAGACCGAGAAAGGAACCGGGAATGCGCTTGAAATTCTGAAGAGGCTGAAAGAATCTCCCGGAAGTATTCATCTTGATGTCGTTGGCGACGGTCCGCAGCGACATTTTTATGAAGAGTATGCCCGCAAGCTTGGAGTCGCGGAGTGTGTGTCATTCCACGGCTGGGTCGGAAGGAACGAGTTAAACCGGTTTTATGAGCGATCCCACGTTTTCCTGTTGCTCAGCAAGACGGAAGGATGGCCAAAGGTGGTCGGCGAGGCAATGGCATTCGGATGTGTTCCTGTGTGCAGTGATGTCAGTTCGATTGGGCATCACCTGGCTCGATTCGGTACAGGCGCCGTTGTTGACAGGGAGGACATTACTAAGTCGGCATGCGTTGTTAGACAATTACTCTCGGACCCCGTTCAGTGGAAGAGGCAATCATCGAATGCTGCGCGGTCTGCCATGAATTTCAGCTACCGGGGATATACAACGCGATTAAGAGAAATCCTGAACGTAAAGAACTCATCGTTGCCGGTTCAGACAAAACGGGGTTGTGAGGTACCAGATAGGGAGGGACTGCATGCGAACTAAGATGCCTCAGGCGGTTATTGGAAACGGACGCCTGCAAGCCATAGTCGAAACACCGACGCCATGGATACTTCTGGCTTTTGCATTGTTGCACGTTCCGCTGGCATTGCTGATGCGCGGCGAGAGGATGATAGCTACAGTTCATGCGTTTACAACACTCATCTTGGGATTGGTTTTTGTCATCAAGAGCAGGAACCTTGTGCAGGTTGTGTATGTGGTGGCATACATTGCAGGCG